>JAFUGB010000216.1 GCA_017469605.1 Clostridia bacterium | reverse complement strand
GCAGCCAATTTGGGCCGCTGGGCGATCAATGTGGCATCAATATATTGTATGGCATAGCCTGCCTCCAGCAGAATGCGCCGGGCTTCCTTCAGCAGCAGGATGGACGAAATGCCCTTATATCGGGGATCGCTGTCGGGGAAATGCCGGCCAATATCGCCCATGGCAGCCGCGCCAAACAGCGCGTCAATCACGGCGTGGACCAGCACGTCGGCGTCGCTGTGGCCCAGCAGCCCTTTTTCCCAGGGGATATCCACGCCGCCCAGGATCAGTTTTCTGCCTTCGGTCAGCCGGTGCGCGTCATAGCCATGTCCCACCCGGGGCATGCCGCTCATGTAAAACTGTGCCAATTTCAGATCCTCCGGTGTTGTCAGTTTGATATTCTTAAGGCTGCCCTCCGTCAGGCATACGGCGACGCCCAGCCGTTCCACCAACGCCGCGTCGTCGGTGCAGCGCTCGGCAGTCTCCCGGTGCGCGCGTTCCAGCAGGTCACGGCGGAAGCCCTGGGGCGTCTGTACGGCGCGCAGCGAAGCGCGGTCTGGCGTTGCGGATACCGTGCCGTTGGGCCCTACCTGTTTGATGGTATCGGTAACGCGCGTACTGGCTACGCCCGATCCGTACTGACGCACGCTGGTGATGACCCGCGCCACCGTTTCATCGTCAAGCAGTCCCCGGGCGCCATCGTGCACCAATACGATATCGCAGTCCTCCGGCAGGGCGGACAAGCCGTTCCCCACCGATGCCTGCCGGTCCGCACCGCCATAAACAAAGGCGTCAGCCGCAAGGCCGCTGTCGTCCAGGGCTTGTTTGACGGCGGCCTCATCTTCTGGCCTGATCACCAAAACGATGCCGTCGCAGCGGCGGCGCAATGTGCGAAGGCCGCGGCACAGGGCGCATTCGCCCATCAGGGGCAGGAGCGTTTTGTTGATTTCGGCGCCCATGCGGGTTCCGCTGCCGCCGGACAAAAGGATGGCCCAGGTGCTCACTTTTTTTCCTCCGAGTTTCCCAAGGTGTTCATCAAATAAAGATAGATTTCGCCCGCGTGCTCGGGCCAGGATTTGGCCAGCTGGTCGGCCAGCCTGCGCTCGGGCGCAGGAATGTCCAGGCTCAATACCGAGGCTGTGCCGTCCACCAGCCGCAGCTGGGCCACATATTCCCCGCCGGGGTTCTGGATCACCTTGGCCGAATATTGCTTTTCGGTGTCAAAGCGTTCCCGCCAGGCCGGCGCCTTTTCGCGGATCAGCCGAACCTTGCTGTAGGCCAGGCGGTTGATAAAAAAGGACAGCGCTTCCTTGCCCGCGTCGGTGATCTGGTACAGGCTGTCGGCAGGATGCGCCACCTTGGCCGCGTGACCTTCGTTGACCAGCTCGGGCAGGGCCAGGGACAGGTCAAAATAGGTCATGATATCGTTTTCCACCATGAAATATAAGAGCTGCATATGGGACGCGCTTCCGAGCTCGCGCAGCGCCAGCAGGGTATATAGCTTGCGGTCCTGTTCATCCAGCATCGCGGGGGGAATGGGCAGCATAACGGCCTCCTCAAACAGTATCTATATTATTTTCCATTCAGATCCCAAAATTCCTGCGTGAGCCGGCGAATTTCGTCAGCGTTCGCGGCAAAGCGCGTCTGGTAATGGGGCGGGAGCAATCGGGCGTAAGCGTTTTCCCGGTACCGGCTGTCCAGCAGCAGGATCACGCCCGCGTCCTCCTCGCTGCGGATCACCCGGCCCGCGGCCTGCAGCACCTTTTGCATGCCGGGATAGCGGTATGCGTAGGCAAAGCCGTCATTCAGCGTTTTTTGGTAATAGCCCCGGAGCGCTTCCTGGATTTCGTTGACCTGGGGCAGCCCCACGCCCACCACGGCGGCGCCGATGAGCTGGCTGCCGGGCAGGTCGATCCCTTCGGCAAAGATGCCGCCCAGCACACACATGGAAAGCAGCGCGCCTTTTGACGCCCGCATCCGGTCCAGAAACGCATCCCGGGCCGCCTGGTCCATGCTCCGATCCTGTATATTGAGCGGCAGATCGGCTTGAAGCGCTTCCAGCCTGTCCCGGATCAGTAAAAGATAGGCGTAGCTGGGGAAAAAGGCGATATATTTTCCCGGTCTTCCCTCAAAAAGCGCCAGGATGTCCCGGGCAATTTCCTCCGCGCTGTCCTGCCGGTACCGGTAGCGGGTATCCAGCGGCCGGACCAGCGTCAGCAGCCGCTCGGGAGGGAAGGGCGACGGCAGGGAGAATACAGCGTCCCCATCGTCGCCGCCCAGCAGCTCTTTCATCTCGCGCAGCGGCTCCAGCGTGGCGGAAAAAAACACACAGCCCGTCATGGGCGCTGTAACGCGCCGCAGGTGGGAGGACACATTCAAGCATAACAGGCGGACGCTTTTGGCAGGGCCATCGGCGTTCGTGAGCACGGTATAGTCCTCGGGCCGGGCCTGCAGCCGTTCCAGCGCCATGCGGAACTGCAGCAGATCCCGGTAAGCCTGCTGGCAGCCTTCGGCCTGGGGCAGGGAAAGATATTCCGATATGACGCTGATCAGCTGGCTGACGGGATCATACAGCGCCCAAACGCCTTCAGGCTCGGCGGCCTTCAAAGCGCTGAGCAGCGCGGTGATGGCCCGATAGACCGGATGCCTTCGCCCGTGCAGCCTGCCGGTATCCCGACGAAGGGCCGACAGCGCGCGGCCATCCAGCTGTGCCGAAAGCATTTCCCTGGCGCGGCCCGGCAGGTTATGGGCTTCATCCATCAGCAGCGTCACCGGCATGCCCTGTCCGATGATCCGCTTCAGCGAAACCAAGGGATCAAACACATAATTATAATCGCAGATGACCACGTCGCTGATTTCGCAAAGCGCCAACGAGAATTCAAAAGGGCACAGCGTATACGCGTCATACAGCGCCTTCAGCGCATCCTCCGACCATTGATCGAGTTCACAGGCGGCCAGCAGGGCGGGCAGCTCCCGATCATAATACCCTTTGGCCCGGGGACAGGTATCGGGATGGCAGCGCGTTCCGGGGCAGGGACAGCATTTTTCCTTGGCCGTGATCACCGTGGCGCGCAGGGCCAATGGCTGCTTGCGCAGACGCTCAATGGCATCCAGGGCGGAGAAGCGCGCCGTGCCCCGGGCGGTTAGGTAGAAAACCTGCCTGGTTTTTCCGGCGCCCAGCGCCTTGAGCGCAGGAAACAGCGTGGCGGCGCTTTTGCCCGTGCCGGTGGGCAGGGTGGCGAACAGCCTCTTTTTCCGGTCAATGGCGGTATATACCTGCACCGCCATTTCCCGCTGCCCGGGACGGTAGCTGGGATATGGAAAGGACAGCGCTTTCAGCGTTTCATTGCGCCGTTCCAGGTAAGCGTTTTGCATGCAATACCATTGGGCCAGCGGGCGCAGCACGCTGAAGAACTGCGCTTCGGTCTCGGCGTGTGAAAGCCGCTCCTCAAAGGAAACGCGCACCACCCCTTCCTGGGTCACGTAGCTGACCCGGACGCGGATTTCGGGCAGGCGCATTTCCTCGCACAGCATGTATCCATAGCATACCGCCTGCATGCGGTGAACGGGAAGGGCGGCTTCAGGCAGCGGCCCCGTGGAGGCGCATAGCTTCAGTTCATCAATACAGGGCGGGTCGCGGTTTTCCCATAAAAGATCGATCCGTCCCTGGATGTCGGCCTGGACGCCGTCACAGGTCCCCTGCCAGTGCACCGGACGCTCGGCGGTGGCATCCACGCTCTTTTGCCGGGCGCGGTGGGCACGGCTGCCTTCCTGCATAGCCGCGGCGGAGACAGGCGTCAAATCGCCCCCGCGCAGCGAAAACTCCACCATATGGCGGACAGAAGCGCGCAGCGGTGATCCGGACATCCTGTTTTCCTCCTTTTTTACATCTATTGTACCGGCTGGACAACGGAAAGTAAAGAAGTTATAATAGAAGTATACCAAAAAGATTTCCGGGAGGAAACGATGAGCGAAGAACAGCTGACCTGCGCGGCCATGCCGCTGCGGGCGGATAACAGCCTTTACGCGCTGGTGATCGGGAGCAGGGAGGGCATGAACAGCTTGCTGGGCAGCCGCTCTGAAAAGCTGGAACGGCGGATCGACGCCGATGAATGGGCCATCAAGCCCGAAGTGCGCTGCCTGATTGGCGATGAAGGCGCCGCCGTAACACCTGCGGCGGACGATATGGATGCGCCGCAAACGCTGGCGGGCCAGGCGGTGCGAATGCTTTACCGGCGCTTTCGGCGGCACCTGCCCGGATGGACGTTACTGCCCTGCGCGCCTGTGCTGCATAACGGCCAGCACCTGGCCGAAGCCATGATCGCCTGCGCCGTGCAGTGGAAGCTGCCTGCCGATTTCCTGCGCTGGCTGGTGCAGGATAATGCCTGCTGCTCCACCATGACCGACTGCGCCCAGTGGCTGATTGAAACCTCCGGCCCCCTGCCTGTGCGGGAAGCGGCCGATTCCATCGTTTATGTAAAGCGGCTTGCGCCATATGCCCAGCGGAACAGGAGAATGTTGGGCGGCGCAGGCGTGATCATCGCGGCGGCGGGGCTGCTTTGCGGCCATGAAACGGTGGGGGCGGCCATGCGGGATGAAAGCCTGCGCACGCTGCTGGGAAACGCGCTGATCCGGGAAATCGCGCCGTATATGGGGGAGCTGAAGGAGGAAGGGCTGGCCTATGCCGCCCGGGTCACGGCTTTCCTGGAAAACGCCTGCGGCGAGGAAGGCTGGCCCGCTGTCGGTGAAAACCTGGCCGGCCGCTTTGTCGCCTGCCTGCTGCCCGCCCTGGCGGAGTATGAAAAACAGGAGGCAATGCTGCCTTCCTGCCTGTGCTTTGCGCTCAGCGCCCTGATCATGCTGTACGCGGGGATTCGCCTGGGGGAGGGGGGACAATATGTGCTCCCCGCGGCGGAAAAGGAGATTGCCGTTCTGGATAATCGGCCCGTGCTGGCGGCTTTTTCCCGCATGAGCTGTGATATGGCGCCTGAGTCGCTGGCTTATGCCGCGCTGTCGGACCGGGAAGTATGGGGCTGCGATCTCAGGGAAATTGACGGGCTGGAGGAGCGGGTGACCGATCAGCTTCGGGATATGCAGCTTTTGGGCGCCCGGGCCGCCATGCTGGAGGCGGCAGGCAAAAGCGCGCAATAAAACAGCCGCGCGCATGCGCGGCGGCTTAACGCCAAAGGGCTTCGGGGTATTCGCCGGCGGCCGTCATTCGGCGGATGGCCTCCTGCACAAAGGGAATGTCGTCGTGATAGGTGATCCCGAACCACTTGCTGTCGGTATGCAGCACCCGCACGGTGGATAAGCCCTCCTTCAGCGTATCGTTGACCACGAAGGGAAGGAAGTATTCGCCCTTCAGGGGATTGGAACGCAGGGCATCGGCGTAAAAAGCGGCAAACCGGCGATCCAGTTCGCCCATAAAGTCCGGTGTGAAGCCCCACAGGTTCATGGAAACGGGGGTATCCTCGGAAAGACGGGTATAAACGCTGCCATCCTCGGTATACAGCGGCCCGTCGCAGGTGCTGATGATGTGGGTGCGCTCCACGATGCCGGTGAGCAGCCCGTTTTCGCTGGTGGAACAGACGCCGCGGGAAACATAGCCGTTTTCGCTCAGCGTGTTTTTCAGCAGAAAACCTGCCATGGCATCTTCGCCCGCCTGGCGGGGCTGGGACAGGAAATCGTGGATTTTGGCAAAGGCATCCCGGCCGTAGAAATCATCGCCATTGATGGCGGCAAAGGGCGCGTCAATGAACTCCTTGCAGCATAGCACGGCATGGCCGGTGCCCCAGGGTTTGACACGGCCTTCGGGCACGGTGCAGCCCTCTGGCAGATCATCCAGCCGCTGGATCACGTATCGCACTTCCATCCGTTCCTCGGCATGTCGGCCGATTTTTTGAAGGAAATCCTCCTGGATGGCTTCATTCACAATGAAGATTACCCGCCGGAAGCCGGCGCAGTACGCGTCATACAGGGAGTAATCAATGATGCTTTCGCCGTTTTTGCCAAAGGCCGCCAATTGCTTCACGCCGCCGAAGCGGCTGCCGATGCCGGCTGCCATGACCACAAGGATGGGTTGTTTATCCATAAAGCGTACGCTCCTTTTCGGATTTCCCGTTTAGTATAACAAGCATGTAAACTTTTTGCAACAGATCGATGGGGGAAAATCATGCATATCGTTCTTTACGCACCGGAAATACCACAGAATACGGGCAATATCGCCCGCACCTGCGCGGCCACGGGCAGTGTGCTGCACCTGATCGAGCCCTTGGGGTTTGAGCTCAGCGATAAGTATTTGAAGCGTGCCGGGCTGGATTATTGGCATCTGATGGAATTGCATGTCCATCCGGATTTTTATACAATGATGCGGGAGAATCCCGGCGCGGTATACCATTTTGCCACCACCAAGGCGCCCAGAAGCTACCATGAAGCGAGCTATGGGCCGGACGACTTCCTGGTGTTCGGCTGCGAAACCCGCGGGCTGCCGGAATCGCTGCTTTCCCGGGTGTACGACCGGTGCGTACGGATCCCCATGCGTGCGGAGGCAAGGTCGCTCAACCTGAGCAATTCTGTAGCCATCGTGCTCTATGAGGCGCTGCGCCAGCAGCGGTTCAACGGTTTACTGGATCATGGCGCGCTCACCGGCCGGGAAGACGATGCCGCGCCGTGGATGGACTACGTATAAAGAGGGCAGGCATATGGACGAGCAAAAAAGAGAAGAATATTTTGCGCGCAAGGAAGAGGAATGGCAGCAAAAGCAGGATCGCTGGCGGCTGACCGCCGGGCTGGCCGAATTTCTGGCAGTGGTGGCCGGCGTGGCCGTTTGCCTGGTGCTGGTGCTTTTGATCGCCAGTCTTGCCAGCTGGCTGCGCCAGGACGCCGCCGGTACCTTTGCCGTATTTATCAATATGTTTAAGCAGTAACGCGCGCGCCTGATGCAAAGGAGGAAAGGCCATGCAGGTATCCTGGCAGTCGTTATATGATGAGATTTTTGCCTGCCAAAAATGCGGCCTGTGCAGGCAGATTCATAATAAAGTGCCCGGACAGGGGGATATCCACGCCAGGCTCATGTTCATTGGCGAAGGGCCGGGAGCGGATGAGGACCTGCAGGGCTTGGCCTTTGTGGGCGCGGCCGGACAGCTGCTGACCAAAATGATCGCTGCCATGGGCTATACCCGGGATCAGGTGTATATCTGCAATATCGTAAAATGCCGTCCCCCGCATAATCGCACGCCCGATCCCACTGAGGCCGCTTCCTGCCTGCCGTATCTCAGGCAGCAGGTGGCGCTTGTGCGTCCCCGGGTCATTGTGCTCCTGGGAGCCACGGCGGCAAAAACGCTCTTGCGGGAGGATTTCCGCATTACACGGGAGCACGGTATTTGGGTGGAAAGAAAGGGCGTTTGGTTCATGCCTACCTATCATCCCGCAGCGCTTTTGCGGGATGAAAGCAAAAAACGCGACGCGTGGCATGATTTGCAGCTGGTTATGGGAAAAATGAAGGAGCTGGAGGTGCCGGAAAATGGCGGACATGAAAGCGTTTGAACGGGAATGCGAGGCGTTTTTCCGGCCTCTGTGGCCCGGAGAGGATAAAATACTGGTATTTGGCGAGGGCCGGAGCGACAGCCCGGATATCATGCTGATCGGGGAAGCCCCGGGCGAGCAGGAAACGCTCAAGCGCAGGCCCTTTGTGGGAAAAGCCGGAAAAAACCTGGATGAGTTCCTGGCCCTGATGGGCATTGAGCGGGAATCCATTTATGTGAGCAATGTGGTAAAAATCCGCCCCACCTCCATTGGCAGCACGGGCCGCGTGCGCAACAGAGCGCCGTCAAAGGAGGAAATCGCCCTTTTCCTTCCCTTTTTGATGAAGGAAATTGGCCTTGTCGCCCCAAAGGCCATTGTGACGCTGGGAAACGTGCCGCTGAAGGCGCTGATGGGGCCCAAGGCTGCCGTGGGGGAGCTGCATGGCCGGTGGCATACGGCCGGGAACGGCAGCAAGCTTTTTGCGCTTTATCATCCGGCGGCCATCATTTATCGCCGGGAGCTCAGGCAGGTTTATGAGCGGGATGTGCTGGCGCTCCGCGATTCCCTGACAATTGAGACGCAAAAATGATGCTTTCGTGCAAAATCGGTTTTCAGGCGAAGCTTTTCATGATATCATGCAGCTATCAACGGGATGAAAGGAGTGGAAAGCCATGGAATGGTTAATACCGATCATCATTTGCGTTCTGGTTGGCGTTGTGCTGCTGGTGGTGGAGGTATTCATGCCGGGCTTCGGCATCCCCGGGATATCGGCCGCGGTGCTGCTGCTGGCGGGTATTGTGATGACCTGGTACGAATACGGCGCAAAGATCGGCCTGGCGGTGGCGGTGGCTGTGCTGGCGCTGATGGGCGTGGTGATCTCCATATCGCTCAAATCGGTGAAAAGCGGCAAGCTGGCCAAAACCGAACTCATGCTGAACGGCACCGTTAACGACGGCGGCAAAAGCGAACGCGAACAGGTGAAAATGCTCATGGGCAAGGAGGGTATGGCCCTGACGCCGCTGCGGCCTGTTGGCGCGGTGGAGTTCGACTGCGGAAAAATGAATGTGCAGAGCGACGGGGAATTTATTGAAAAAGGCGCGAAAGTGCGCGTGATCAAAATCAACGGCACTACAATTTATGTAAAAGAGGTTTAAGAGGAGGGGAAAACAATGGATGCCATTAGCGTAACGTTGATCGTTATTGTAGCTCTTGTACTGCTTTTGATCATTGTATTCTTGCGGTATGTGCCCATTGGACTATGGATCCGGGCCATATCCAGCGGCGTAAAAATCAGGGTAAGCACCCTGGTGGGCATGCGCCTGCGTCGGATCTCGCCCCATCGCCTGGTGGACGCGCTGATCATGGTGCGCAAGGCCGGCCTGGATATCACCATTGATCAATTGGAAAAGCATTTTCTGGCGGGCGGCAATATCGAGCGCGTGGCCAAGGCCATGATCTCAGCCCAGCAGGCCAATATCGATATGACCTTTGAGGAAGCCTGTGCTGTGGACCTGGCCGGCCGTGACGTGCTGCAGGCCGTACAGATGAGCGTTACTCCCAAGGTCATTGAAACGCCGCCCATTGCCGCTGTGGCCAAGGATGGTATTGAACTGCGGGCCAAGGCCCGCGTTACCGTGCGCACCGATGTGACTCGCCTGGTGGGCGGTGCCGGCGAGGAAACCATCATCGCCCGCGTAGGTGAAGGCATCGTCACCACCATTGGTTCCTCTGAATCCCATAAGGCCGTGCTGGAAAATCCCGACCTGATCAGCCAAAACGTGCTGAACAAGGGCCTGGACAGCGGCACCGCCTTCCGCATCCTGTCCATCGATATTGCGGACGTGGACGTGGGCAGGAATATTGGCGCACAGCTGCAGATGGATCAGGCCGAGGCCGATCGCCGTATTGCACAGGCCAAGGCCGAGGAGCGCCGCGCCATCGCTGTGGCCCGCGAGCAGGAAATGATTGCCGCCGTGCAGGAAATGCGTGCCCGCGTGGTGGAAGCCGAGGCGCAGGTGCCCCTGGCCATGGCCGAAGCGCTGCGTGAAGGCAAGCTGGGCGTTATGGATTATTACCAGATGAAAAACGTGATTGCCGATACCAATATGCGCGAAGGCATTGCCAGCGCGGCCAAGCCCGAAGCGGATGCCTCTGAAAAGTAATGCACCCTGTCTCCCTGCCCCGTGTTTTCCGGGGCAGGGAGGGAGTAAAACAGGAGGGACGGTATGAACGCATTCCTTCCGCTGCTGATCGTTATCATCAGCTTTATGCTCAGCGCCAGCAAGAATAAAAACAAAAAGGCTGTCCGGAAGTCCGTGAAAACCCGAACGGCCGCTTCCCCGGCAGCCGGCCCCAAAGAGCGCCCGGAGACAAGCACGCTGGCCGATGAGCCCATTCCCATGACTGAGCTTGACGTGCTGCCCTTTGAGACGTTTGAGCAGGAGGGTTCCATTGAGATGCCCCCTGTGGAGCCCCATGTGCACGAGGGAAAGCCCATGCCCTGCCCGGCGGAGGAACGGGAAAAGCCCCGTCCCCGGCCATCGCAGATGGCGCCCGAGGACAAGACGGTCAAACGTCGGGAGCTGCGGCTGAGCTTTGCCGGAAACAGCGTGGTGCAGTCGGTGGTCATGGCAGAAATACTAAAGCGCCCGGAGTTCAAAAATGGACGCCGGATCATCAGATAAACCGAGGGTAAGAAAATGGATGCGGAAACCATTCGCGTATTGATCGCAGATGATGAACCCGGCATGCGGCTGATCCTGCGCAAGATGATTGCCCGGGTGGAGGGGTATGAGCTGGTGGGCGAGGCGGCGGACGGCGGTGAATTGATGGAAAAGTTTACTGCCCTGCGGCCCCAGGTGGTTTTCCTGGATGTGGATATGCCGGTGATGAACGGCGTGGCCTGCGCCAATCAAATCCAGGATGAGGATCCCAGCTGCGTGCTGATCTTTGCCACGGCCCACGAGGAATACCGCAGCGACGCCTTTGCGGTCTATGCCTTTGATTATCTGCTCAAGCCCTTTAAGATGGAGCGCGTTATTGAAACGCTGACCCGCATCCGGGAGCGGCTGCAGTTCATGCGAATCCGCCCGGCGGTGGAGGTGGCTCCGGTAAGGGAGCGTCCGCGGCCCCAGGGGCGCATGATGCTGAAGCACAGGGATGGCGTATCCTTTATCAATATGTCTGATATCGTGCTGGTGCAGCGGGAAGAGCGCTCCACCGTGATCTATACCTCCAATGGAAAAAGCTACGCCACTTCCGATACGCTGGGGGATACCGAGACCAAGCTTGATCCCCAGGTATTCTTCCGCTGCCATCGCAGCTATATCATCAACCTGAACCGCATCCATGATATTACGCCCTACGGCCGATGGACCTATGTGGTGCGTTTGGACGGTACAGACCGTGACGCGCTGATCACCCAGGAAAAATATGAGGAGCTGGAGCGGCTTTTTAGCTGACTCCCATGGGCAGGCTGCGATCGCCTGCCCTGTTTTGCGCAATGAAAAGAGAAACCCTGCAGCATCCCTTTGAACCGGTTTGGGACGCCGGCTGCCGCGTGCTGGTGCTGGGCACCTTTCCATCGGTCAAGTCCCGGGAAAACGCTTTCTACTACGGCCATCCCCAGAATCGCTTCTGGCGGATGCTTGGGATGGTTTATGAAGAGGCTGCGCCGATAACAATTGCGGAAAAGTGCGATTTTTTGCTGCGCCATCAGATTGCCCTGTGGGATGTGATCCGGGGCTGTGATATTCAAGGCTCCGCTGACAGCGCCATCCGCAACGCCGTGCCCAATGATCTGCCTGCCCTGTTGGCCAAGTGTCCCATCGATACGGTGCTGCTCAACGGAAAAACCGCCGGGAAAATCTTTTTGAAATATTGGAAGGATTTGCCGGTGCGCCGCATCACGCTGCCTTCCACCAGCCCGGCCAACGCCGCCTGTTCCATGGAAATGCTCGTTTTTGCCTGGAAAAGCGCGCTGAAAAGCAAATAAACTATTGACATTGGCACATCAAAATGGTATATTTTTAAGGTAGCCGCTCGGAAGGGGCTCTTTAAATGCGCATCGCGCTGCCTCAAGGCTGAAACAAGCTTTACGTTTCCGGCGAGTTTTGAATGAGGAGGTGCTGCCAGAATGTACGCGATTATTGCGACCGGCGGCAAACAGTACCGTGTCTCCCAGGGAGACGTCATCTATGTGGAAAAGCTCGACAATCAGGTGGGCGATGAAGTGACCTTCCCCGTGCTCATGCTCGGCGGTGATACCGTTGAAGTGGGCAATCCCGTGGTCGCCGGCGCTGCCGTAAAGGGCAAAGTGCTGCAGCAGGGCAAGGGCAAGAAGATCATCGTTTTCAAGTATAAGAGCAAGAAGAACTACCGCCGTAAGGCCGGCCATCGCCAGCCCTTCACCAAGGTGGAAATCACCGCCATCAACGGCTGATGACGCGCGTTACCCTGTTGCGTGATGCCCAGGGCAGGCCCAGCGGGTTTTCCTGTAAGGGCCACGCCGGTTATGCCGAAGCCGGGAGCGATATCGTATGCGCCGCCGTTTCGGCTCTTTCCATCACCTGCTGCAACGCGCTGCAAAGCATCGCCGGCATCAGGCCGGAGATCGAAGAGCAGGATGGTTTCCTGTCTGTCCGGGTTCTACCCCATCAGCAAAACCATGACGCGCAGGTGATCCTCAAGGTATTCGAACAGGGAATCGGTGATATCGCCGCATCGTATCCCAAACATATAGTGTTCACCACCCGGTGAAGCAAGAACGGAGGAACAACATCATGTTGAAAATGAATCTTCAGCTGTTCGCTCATAAAAAAGGTATGGGCTCCACCCGCAACGGCCGTGACAGCGAGAGCAAGCGTCTTGGCCCCAAGCGCGCCGACGGCCAGTTCGTTCTGGCGGGCAACATCCTGGTGCGCCAGCGCGGCACCCACATCCATCCCGGTCTCAACGTGGGCATCGGCAAGGATGATACCCTGTTTGCCAAGGCCAACGGCATCGTTCGTTTCGAGCGCCTGGGCCGCGACAAGAAGCAGGTCTGCATTTATCCCGTCGAACAGTAATTGATTTGACAAAAGACCGTCGCCATTTCCGGCGGCGGTTTTTGTTTAGGAGCATGTGCCGCATGTTGGTATATCCTGAGTATTATCCGCGTTTTCAGTGCGTTGCGGACAGGTGCAGACATACCTGCTGCATTGGCTGGGAGATCGATATAGACGATGAAGCGCTGGCCCGGTACGACCGCGCGAACGGCCCGCTGGGGGATCGACTGCGTGCCGGCATCCTGCGCGGGCAGGGAGAAGCGCGTTTTGCGCTGGATGAAAACGAACGCTGTCCCATGCTGAACGCAAACGGCCTGTGCGATTTGATCGTTGAAATGGGGGAGGAAGCGCTTTGCCAGATATGCGCCGATCATCCCCGGTTTCGCGCCCAGCTTTCCGGCCGGGAAGAAATAGGCTTGGGGCTTTGCTGCGAAGCGGCCTGCCGCCTGATCCTCAATTGGTCTGGGCCTGTGCGGCTGGTCAGCCGGGAGGATGGGAAAAAGGAAAGGCTGGATGCGCGGGAAAGGGCGTTTTTGAAATGGCGTGAAGCGCTTTTTTCCATAGCGCAGGACCGTTCGCGCCCGGTGGATGAACGGATGAACCTTATCCTGGAACGATCCGGAATCAATCTGTGTGTGGATTGGGCCTTTTGGCGGCGTGTTTATTTGTCGCTGGAGCGTATGGATGACGCGTGGGCAAATGTTCTGGAGGGAATGGCCGAAACTCGGTCCAAAGGCTGCGTGCTCAATGAAATTGCCCGGGAACAGCTGCTGGTCTATTTTCTTTATCGCCATTTGATCGCGGGCTTTGAAACGGGCGACATGCCGGGCTGCGCGGCGTTTGCCGTGCTCAGCGTCCGGGCGATCTGCCGCCTTGCCCGGGAGGAACAGCAGCTACCGGATATTGCCCGTATGTATTCGGCCGAAATCGAATATTCCGATGAAAACGTCCTGAAACTGATTGATGCAATATACGAAAGCGAGGAAACGGCATGAAACTGATCTCCTGGAATGTAAACGGCCTGCGCGCCGCGATGGGCAAGGGATTTATGGAAAGCTTCCAGCAGCTGGATGCTGACGTCTTCTGCCTGCAGGAAACCAAGCTGCAGGAAGGCCAGATTGACCTGGATTTGCCAGGCTACCGTCAGTATTGGAATTACGCCGAAAAGAAGGGTTATTCCGGCGTAGCGGTGTTTACCCGCCGGGAGCCTGTCGCCGTGTCCCGGGGCATTGGCGTGGAGGAGCATGATCATGAGGGGCGCGTGCTTACGCTGGAGTTTGAAAATTTCTTCCTGGTTTGCTGCTATACGCCCAATAGCCAGGACGGCCTGAAGCGCCTGGATTACCGCATGCGCTGGGAGGATGATTTCCGCGCCTATCTGAAAAAGCTGGAGGAAAGCAAACCCGTGGTGCTGTGCGGCGATCTGAACGTGGCTCATGAGGAAATTGATATCAAAAATCCCAAAACCAATCGTATGAACGCTGGCTTTACCGATCAGGAACGCGAAAAAATGACAGCGCTGCTCTCAGCGGGATTTGTGGATACCTTCCGCGCGCTGCATCCGGAAGAAGCAGGCGCGTATTCCTGGTGGAGCTATCGTTTCCACGCACGGGAAAACAACGCCGGGTGGCGCATTGATTACTTCATCGTTTCGGAGAGCTTGCGCCAGGAGATTGAAAATGCTTCAATCCACAGCGAGATTTACGGTTCCGATCACTGCCCGGTGGAATTGCGGCTGCGCTGAAAATCAGATTTTACAGGATAAATATTGCAATAGATGTTGACAAATTGTAATAAATTTGATATAAAAATGATGGATATATTTAAGATTTCACAGCATGCCCGCGCAAGCGTGGCAGAAAGGTGACTGAACATGGCCAGTGCAAAAAAACACAATGCGTATCGCGGTTTGATCATATGGATGTTGGTGCTGCTGGCACTTGCAGCCCTGGCATACGCCGGATATATGTATACCCAGAAGGATCTGGAACGCGCGGCGCAGGAAAATGAGACTGAGGTGCAGCGGATCAATGACGAGCGCTCTGCGCAGTACCTTGCCGCCGTCAATGAGCGGGAGCAGCAAAACACCGCCGCTGTCCAGATCGATGAACAGTGGCCCGTTCCCGCCGCCCAGGGCTGGGATGTGGTGGATCTGAGCGCGCTGCCCGTTTCCGCCGGCTCCCAAATCAGTGTTACCCGTGAGGAAATGCTGAAGGGCGGTTTGCTGGTGGTCAACCGCTGGCACGCCATGCCGGCTGACCTGACTGATGATATGATGGTGAGCATCAACCGTTACAGCCGTGCGGATAATGATAAAACCACCAACCTGCCCACCGTCAACGCGTCCATTTCCATGATGGCGCCCGCGGTGGAGGCCCTGATGAATCTCTATCAGGATGCCCGCGATCAGGGCCTGGATATGGATAACATCATTATTGAAGGCGGCTACCGTACCATGGAGGAGCAGACGCTCAACTGGCAGCAGGAAGAGACCAAGCTGAATAGCCGCTACTCCGGTGACAGGCTGATTGAAAAGGTGCGGGAAACCGTAGCCTATCCCGGCACCAGCGATTTCCAGGCCGGCATGAGCTTTAAGGTATATAACTACAAGAGCGGCGATAAGGATTTTTCCAATACGCCTCTGCATGAAACCGTCCAGGGCCGCTGGCTGTATGATAACAGCTGGCGGTATGGCATCGTTTTCCGCTTTCCCATCCAGGGCTTCCCGTATCCGGACACGGTGGATAAGAGCTACATTACCGGCATCAACCTGAAAAATAACAAGGTATATCGCTATGTGGGCAAAGCCAATGCCATTGCCATGCATGCCATGGATCAGTGCCTGGAGGAGTACGCCCAGTATTTGATTGATCATCCCCATATTGCCGTGTTTGAGGACGGGGCGCTGCGCTGCGAGGTATACCGTCTGGCCGATCCCTACAGCGATGCAATGGTTACCATCCCCAATGGCGCTGCCGGATATACCGTATCCAGCGACAACCTGGGCGGCATGGTCATCGCGGTCAACTATTGATGGTATTGTCCCTCTATATACACATGTAAATTTGGGATTTGCGGGGGAAGGGAGCGCACTTTTAAGTGCCAAAGAGGCAGCGCTGTCGGCGTAAAAGCGGGCTGCGAAGCCCCTGATGCTCCCCCTGCAAATCCCATTTTTGCTTTGCCGCATTGTTATTTCAAAAATTCCAATAAGGCGTCATGCCGGCGCTCGGCGGCCGCGTATCCGATCTCATACAGTGCTTGCAACTTCTGCGGGTCGTGCTCAATTCTGCCGATTCCTGGCGCGGTATCGGGCTGGATAACAAAGGCCCTGCCTGCTTTTCGCTCGGTCTCCACCAGCGCCAGCGTTTGGTTATAGACTTCATGCCGTTTGCGCATGGTCTCCACAAATTGCGGGTATGCTTTATACCGTGCCGCAATCAGGCCCATGGCCTTATTTGGCATCTTCCGGTAATCCGGCGGCTGAGTAAGCACAATAACATGCCGGGTATGCCCGTCCCGCAGGGAGCGGCCCAGGGGAATAGAGTCCGCCACGCCGCCGTCTAAATAAAGCTGCCCGTTGAATGGTACAGGCCGCGACAGCAGCGGGAGGGACGAGGAGGCTTGGACGATGTGAACGTCTTTTAACATATCCCTGATCTGCGGATACTCCGGCTGCCCGGTGCGCAGGTTGGTGACCGCCGCAAAGAAACGGCAATCGTTTTTCAAATAGGCATCATTATCAATGGGTTCAAGCACTGTGGGAATCTGCCTGTAGTTGAAATCCGCGTTAAAGAGATCGCCTGTGCGGATCAGGGAGGAGAAGCTGCAAAAACGCTTGTCGTTGCAGTACTTTATCCAGATGCGAATGGCGCGCTCTTTTTGCTTGCACAGATAGCTGCATGCCTGGCACGCGCCCGCGGATACGCCGTAAACATCGCGGAACATCAGCGCTTTATCCAGCCAATAATCCAGAACGCCGGCGGTAAACGCGCCTCGCATGCCGCCGCCTTCCAATATCAAAGCAGTGGAATTCATCATTGAAGCCTCCGTTTCTATTCTTATATATATTATCAGAAAAACATCAAATGTTTATAAAGAAAAGGGTTGACAATCAATAAAATAGGATTATAATAGATTGCGTCAAATCTAATTTGACAAAACATTAAAGGAGGAAAGCGCAATGTCTGTTTATGATTACACGATGAAGGATGCGGACGGCAATCAGATTTCCCTGGGGGATTATAAGGGCAAAGTGCTGCTGATCGTCAATACCGCCACAGGCTGCGGTTTTACGCCGCAATATAAGGGACTGGAGGAGCTGTATAATAAGTATCAGGCCCATGGCTTTGAGATTTTCGACTTTACCTGCAACCTGTTCGGCAATCAAGCGCCCGGCACGGAGAGCGAAATCGTATCCTTTTGCCAGCTGAACTATGGCGTCAGCTTCAAGCAGTTTGCCAAGATCGAAGTGAACGGAGTCAACGAAGCCCCGCTGTATACCTATCTGAAAAAGCAGAAGGGCGGCTTGCTGAGCAGCGCCATTAAGTGGAATTTTACCAAATTCCTGGT
>JAFUGB010000215.1 GCA_017469605.1 Clostridia bacterium | reverse complement strand
GCGGAACATGGGGCCGTTGTTGTCGCGGCGGCAGCCGTAATGCAGCTGCATCACCCAGTCGCGATCGTGATATTCTCCGGCCACAAAGGTCATAAAAGCGTACTTAAAGATCGCTTCTTCCTGGGCATCGGGAAGCTGTCCGTTTAAACGGGCGGCAAAGATGGTTTCAATTTCTTTGTCGGTGGCGGGAGCGTACATGACATAATTCAGGGCATGATCGCTCAGCGTGCAGTTATGGGCGGCGAAAAAGTCCAGGCGGGCATGCAGCGCTTTTTTCAGATCCTCAAAGGACGCGATGCGCATATCGGCGGCCTTTTCCAGCTGGGCCAGGTAATCCAGATAAGTCTCCTTTTCCAGGTTCATGGCCTTGTCCGGACGCCAGGCAGGCAGCACGGTCACAGGGAAGGTTTTGTCTGCGTCCAACTTTTCATGCCATTCCAGGCTGTCAATGGGATCATCCGTGGTGCAGATCATGTCCACATTGCTCATCATAATCAGGCCGCGGCTGGTATATCCGTTGCTTTGAAGCTTTTCATTGGCAAGCTTCCATACTTCGGGCGCGGTCTTCTTATTCAGGATACCGTCATAGCCGAAGAAGCGGCGCAGCTCCAAATGGCTCCAATGATGCAGGGGATTGCCGATGGCCTTGCCCAATACTTCGGCATATTTCTCGAACTTTTCATAGTCGCTGGCATCGCCGGTGATGTATTTTTCGGGCACGCCCGCGCTGCGCATCAGACGCCACTTATAATGATCGCCGCCCAGCCAGACCTGCGTAATATTTTCATAACGGATATCCTCGTAAATTTCCCTGGGGCTCAGGTGGCAATGATAGTCAATGATGGGGCATTTTTCGGCGGCGTCATGATACAGTACGCGGGCTGTTACGGTATCCAGCAAAAAATCCTTGTCAAGAAAAGCTCTCATTCTATTTTCTCCTTCATTAACTGAATGTGGCGGAAATTAGCGCTGTACACGGCCGCTGCCGCTGCCCTTCATCAGGCTTTCCACCTCAGCCACGCTCATGCGGTTGTAGTCGCCGGGGATGGTGTGCTTGAGACAGGAGGCTGCCACGGCAAATTCCAGGGCGTCCTTTTCGTTACCGTAGGTGTTCAGGCCGTAAATCAACCCGCCGCCAAAGCTGTCGCCGCCGCCCACGCGGTCCACGATATCGGTGATGCGATACTTGCGGGATACAAAGAAATCCTTGCCGTTATAGAGGCAGGCGCTCCAATCGTTGTGATTAGCGCTCTTGCTTTCGCGCAGGGTGATGGCCACGCGCTGGATGTTGGGGAAGGTATCCATGGCCAGCTTGGCAATGGCCTTATAATTATCCAGATTCAGCTCGCCCTCCTCCACGCTGCCGGCAGATTCAGCCTTGAGCAGCAGCGCCTTCTGGAAGTCCTCCTCGTTGGCGATCACGGTGTCCACATACTGTACCAGCTCGCACATCACCTGGTCGGCCGTCTTGCCGTACTTCCACAGGTTCTTGCGGTAGTTCAGGTCACAGCTCACATGCAGGCCCAGCTTCTTAGTGGCCTTCACGGCGGCCAGGCTCAGATCGGCCGCGCCCTGGCTGATGGCAGGGGTGATGCCGGTGATGTGGAACCAAGTGGCGCCCTCAAAAACCTTTTCCCAGTCGATATCGGAAACGTCGGCTTCGGCAATGGCGCTGCCGGCGCGGTCATAGATCACCTTGCTGGGGCGCTGTACGGCGCCGGTTTCCAGATAATAAATGCCCATGCGGCCGGGCTTGTACACAATTTTGCTGGTATCCACGCCAAAGCCGCGCAGCTCGCGCATGCAAGCCTTGCCCAGATCATTATCGGGCAGCACGGTCACAAAGGCGGTATCCATGCCGTAATTGGCCAGCGACACCGAAACGTTGGCTTCGCCGCCGCCAAAGGTGGCTTCCAGCATGGGGCTCTGCATCAGGCGTTCGTAGGCAGGGCTCTTGAGACGCAGCATGATTTCACCAAAGGTTACAACTTTCGCGGACATTTTTTCTTACCCCCTGATTTCCTTTACGATATCGGCCGCTTCGCGGACCATTTTGAGGATCTCGTCAAATTTGCCTTCCTTGACCAGGTTTCCGTTTACCATCCAGCTGCCGCCGCAGGCCACAATGCGGTCATAGGCCAGGTAATCGCGCACATTGGCGGCGCTGATGCCGCCGGTGGGCATAAACTGAAGCCCCACATAGGGAGCGGCCAGAGCTTTGATCATTTTTAGTCCGCCCGAGGGCTCGGCCGGGAAGAACTTGAGCACATCCAGGCCAAACTGCAGAGCGGCCTCGATTTCAGTGGGCGTGCAGACGCCGGGGGTCATGGGGACGCCCTTTTTGAGCACGTATTCAGTCACCTTGGGATTGAAGCCGGGGCTGACGATGAACTTGGCGCCGGCGTCGATGGCGCGGTCGGCCTGTTCGGTTGTCAGCACGGTGCCCGCGCTTACGATCATATCGGGATAGGCTTTGGCCATTTTGCGGATGGATGCTTCGGC
>JAFUGB010000214.1 GCA_017469605.1 Clostridia bacterium | reverse complement strand
GAACGAGGTGGCCATTGTGCACGGCAAGGGCACGGGTACGCTGCGCGCCGGCATCCAGCAGCATCTGAAGCATTATCCCCATGTTAAATCCTTCCGGCTGGGCCAGTACGGCGAGGGCGAAACCGGCGTAACCATCGTAACATTAAATTAATGGAGCTCGTTCGGGGCCGCCGCGGCCTCGGCCGATCCTTTTACGGAGGCGATACACATGAACGAAAAGCCCTTGATCATGATCGTGGACGACGATCCCAATATTGCCCAGCTCATCAACCTATATCTGACCAAGGACGGGTTTGACACCGTCATTTACGGCCGGGGAGACGACGCGCTGGAAGCATTCCGCCAGAATCCCCCGGCGCTGATGGTGCTGGATATCATGCTGCCCGGCATGGACGGCCTGACGGTCTGCCGGGAGGTGCGCAAGATCTCCCAGATTCCCATCATCATGCTCACGGCCAAGGATGAAACCTTTGATAAGGTGCTGGGCCTGGAGCTGGGCGCCGATGATTATGTGACCAAGCCCTTTGAAGGCAAGGAGCTGCTGGCCCGCATCAAGGCCGTGCTGCGCCGCGCCGCGCCCACGGGGGAAAGCAAGGATATGCTGTCCTTCCCGGGGCTTACCGTCAGCCTGGAAAAATATGAGGTTTACTACCAGGGCAAGCCGGTGGAAATGCCGCCCAAGGAGCTGGAAGTGCTGTATTTCCTGGCCTCGCATCAAAACCGGGTGTTTACCCGGGAGCAGCTGCTTGAGCAGGTTTGGGGCTTTGATTTTTACGGCGACAGCCGCACGGTGGATGTGCATATCAAGCGCCTGCGCGAAAAGCTGCCCGGCTGTGAGCAGCTGGGCTGGCAGATCCGCACCGTGTGGAGCGTGGGATACAAATTTGAGGTGAAATGAGCTTGTTCCGCAGCATGTTTTCCCGTCTGATGGCAGTCATCCTGGCTGCCATCCTGATTTGCGTGTTCGGCCTGACCGCGCTGTTTTACGTGACCACCCGGTCCAACTATATCGACGCCCGGCTCAACGATCTGAAGATGCAGGCGGACGATATTGCCTACTTGGCCAGCCGCGTGCGCAGCAGCTCCATCAGCGGCTTCGGCTTCGGAAACGCCACGGAAAGCTACATCAACTGGAAGGCCGACAACATTTACAAGGAGTTCAACGCCTACAGCGTGGTAGTGGACCGCACAGGCCAGATCACGGTGTACATGACCGCCGATCTGATGAATGAAAGCGGCCTGGAATTTGACCGCCAGCACGTTATGGATACGCTGGCCGAGGTGCTCCGGGGCCAGCAGATCATTCAGCAGCAGGACGGCCCCAGCGGCCCCATGTTCACCGTGGCCGTGCCCTGGATGGACAACGGCGTGGCGCTGGGCGCGGTATATATCCAGACGGCGGCCCAAACGGTATACGCCGGCTTCCGCAGCATCGCCCTGAAGGTGGCCGCCGCCGGCCTGGTGGTGCTGCTGATTTCAGCCGTGGTGATTTTCTTTATCACCCGGCAGATGGTCAAGCCCCTGCGCGTCATGGCCCAGGTGGCCGGGGAATTTGCCGTGGGCCGGTTTGACCGCCGGGCCCCGGTATCGGGCAGCAGCGAAACCCGGGAGCTGGCCAGCGCCTTTAACCTGATGGCCGGACAGCTGGCCGCGCTGGAGCAGACCCGCCGGGATTTTGTGGCCAACGTATCCCACGAGCTGCGCTCGCCCATGACCAGCATGCAGGGCTTTCTGGAGGGCATGCTGGATGGCACCATTCCGCCCGCCGAGCATGGCAAATACATGCAGATCGTGCTGGATGAAACCCGCAGGCTCAGCCGCCTGGTGGGCAGCCTGCTGAACCTGTCCCGCATGGAAAACAGCGAAACCCAGTTGGCCTACAGCGATTTTGACGTGCACGAGTGCATCCGCCGGGTGATCATCGGCAACATGAGCCAATTGGACGAAAAAAATATGGAAGTTACCCTGTCCTTTGGGGATGAGCCGCTGTATGTGCATGCCGATGCTGAGCAGATCGAGCAGGTGCTGATCAACCTAATCTCCAACGCCGTCAAATACACGCCGGAAGGCGGACACGTTGCCGTAAGCACGGCCCAGGATAAAAACTGCGTTCGGGTGACGGTGCGGGACGACGGCCCCGGGGTCAGCCCCGAGGACGCGCCTTATATCTTTGACCGCTTTTACAAGGCCGATAAAAGCCATACCGTGGGCATGGGCACCGGACTGGGCCTGGCCATCAGCAAGCGCATCATGGAAAAGCACGGCCAAACCCTGCGCCTGCTGCCCGATACTCCGGGCGCGGCCTTTGAATTTACCCTGGAAAACGCCCGTACAGAGGAAAAAGCATGATCATACGCGCCTATGCCAAAATCAACTGGTCGCTGGATACCGTGGGCCTGCGGGAAGACGGGTATCATCTGCTGGACATGGTGATGCAGAGCGTATCGCTGCATGATACGCTTACCGTGGAGCCCGCCGACGGTTTATCCCTGCGGGTGGAAGGCCCCATGCGCGCGCCCGCCGGGCCCGATAACCTGGTGCTCCGGGCCGCCCAGGCCCTGCGGCAGTACGCCGGCATTCAAGCCGGGGCCGATATCCGCCTGCGCAAGCGCATCCCCTCGGGGGCCGGGCTGGGCGGCGGCAGCAGCGACGCGGCGGCGGCGCTTCGGGCGCTGAACAGCCTGTGGGGGCTGCGTTATCCCCTGGACAGGCTGTGCGATATCGGCCTCAGGCTGGGGGCGGATATTCCCTATTGCCTGCACGGAACGCTGTGCCGGGTGGAGGGCATCGGTGAAATCATCACGCCCCTTCCCGCGGCCCGGATCTACCACCTGGTCATCCTGCAGCCCTGCCGGGGACTTTCCACCAGGCAGGTATTCACCGCCCTGGGCGGCGCCGGGGCGATCCGGCGTCCCGATACCCAGGGCGTGATCGACGCGCTGCGGGGCGGTGCGCTTTCCGCGCTGCCCACCGTAATGGGCAACACCCTGCAGGAAATCTCGATCCCCCTGCGGCCGCAGATCCGCCAGGCCGTTAAGCTGCTGCGGGAGCACGGCGCCCGGGCCGCCCAGATGACCGGCAGCGGCAGCGCGGTATTTGGCGTGTTTGCTTCGGCCGCGGCCGCCCGCACGGCCTGGGAGGCGCTGCGCAAAAAATACCGCGCCTGCTATCTTTCCCATACCTTATTGAATACAGATCCCCTGTGAGCATCCGAAGGATGCTTATTTTTTTGCGTTTTCACGGCAAAAATGACGCGAAGGCGGAGGCCCCCTGATGAAGAAGCCGCGGGACCTATGGTGCTGATTCCCTCCGCCGCGACGCCCCCGGCCGGGGAGCACGGCGAGAACGCCGGCGTGAACAAAAAAGCCCAGCAGCTGATCCTGCAGGGCTATGCGCACGCCGTGCGCGAGGGTAGGAGAACGTCTGCCGGAACCGGGAAGCCGTCAGCGCCGCGAGCCCGGTTACTGCGCCAGCATTTCGCAGTACAGGCAGCGATAGGCTTCCTTTTCGCCGGGAACGCGCAGGAAGGCGGGGGCCAGCTCCTGCTCGGTTTGGCATACGCAGCGGGGATTGACGCAGCGCAGGTGACGGTAGAGCGTGGGCCGGGGCACGGGCTCCGATGAATCGCTGAGCAGCTTCAGTATCAGCGCCATGCGCATGATTTTGCCGTTGTACATCTGCTTGAAATAGCAGGCCCGGGGATCGCTGTCCACCGCCACGCTGATCTCGTTCACCCGGGGCAGGGGGTGCATCACGCACATATCGGGCCGGGCCAGCTTCATTTTTTCGGCGGTGAGGATGTAGCTGTCTTTCAGCGATTCGTACAGCGCGGGATCGAAAAAGCGTTCGCGCTGGATGCGGGTCATATACAGGATATCCAGGCCGGGCATGGCCTCCTCCAGGGAGGGCGTTTCGCGGTAGGCGATCCCCTTTTGCTTCAGGGAATCGGTTACATAGTCGGGTACGCGCAGGGCTTCCGGGGAGATGAGCACAAAGCGCACGCCGGCATAGCGGCTCATGGCGGCGATCAGGCTGTGCACCGTGCGGCCATATTTCAGATCGCCGCAAATACCCACGGTCAGGCCGTCAAAATGCCCCTTTTCCCGGCGGATGGTGAGCAGGTCGGCCAGCGTCTGGGTGGGGTGGTGATGGCCGCCGTCCCCGGCGTTGATCACCGGGATCCAGGCGCTTTGTGCGGCCACCAGGGCCGCGCCGTCCTGGGGATGGCGGATGGCAATGATATCGGCGTAGCAGCTCACTGTTTTGGCGGTATCGGCAATGCTTTCGCCCTTGGAGGCCGAGCTCAGCGCCGCTCCGGGCACTGACAGCGTCTGCCCGCCCAGGGCCAGCATGGCGGACTCAAAGCTCAGCCGCGTGCGGGTGGAGGGCTCAAAAAACAGCGCCGCCAGCTGCTTGCCCCGGCAGGCGTCGGCGTACCTGTCCGGATGATCGATGTTGTCCAGCGCGGTATCGGTCAGGCTGTCGATCTCTTCCACCGACAGCTCCAGGATGTCAATCAGGCTTCTCATGTTATTTGATCCAGCTTTCATCGGAGGGATTGTTGCGGAAGGCGATCAGCCGGGCGATATCGGCGGGCTGGATGTAGCCCTCCTCGGCGGCTGTCTGTGCGATGACGTCAAAATTGGTCAGCGAAATATTCCTGACATGGGCGGCGGCCAGGCGGTCGATGCCCTTCTGCATGCCGTAG
>JAFUGB010000213.1 GCA_017469605.1 Clostridia bacterium | reverse complement strand
GCCTTTGCGCGGATCTCCGAAATGGGCATCCGCTACAGCGCCCTGCCCGGCCACACCGCCGAAATTGCCGACGCGCTCAATGACATTCTGAGCGAAAAATGGCAAAACCAGCGCGGCGTGGAAATCGTCGCTTTCGGCGTAAGCTCGGTGACCGCCTCCGCGGAAGACGAGGCCATGATCAAGAATCTGCAAAGCGCCGCCACGCTGCGTGATCCCAACATGGCCGCCGCGCAGCTTGCCGGCGCCCAGGCCCAGGCCATGCGCGACGCGGCCAAGAATGAAAACGGCGCCATGATGGGTTTCATGGGCATGGGCATGGCCCAGCAGGCAGGCGGCATGAACGCGGCCAGCCTGTTCCAGATGGGCAGCCAGGCGCCCCAGCAGGCCGTCCAGTCCACCCCGCAGAATTCCTGGAAATGCCCGCAGTGCGGCACCGCCGCCACCGGCAAATTCTGTCCGGAATGCGGCACTGCCAAGCCCGCCGAAAACGGATGGACCTGCACAGCCTGCGGTGCGGTGAACAAGGGCAAGTTCTGCACTGAGTGCGGCGCGAAAAAGCCCGCGGGGGCGCCGCTGTACAAATGCGACAAATGCGGCTGGGAGCCCATCGACCCCACGCAGCCGCCCAAATTCTGCCCGGAATGCGGCGATCCCTTTGACGATAACGATATCACCGGGGCCTAAACCTCCGGCAGTTTGGAAAGGAGTACAATTATGGGGCTTTTTGACAAAAAATACTGTGACATTTGCGGAAACAAGATTGGCCTGCTGGGCAATCGAAAGCTGGAGGACGGCAATTGCTGCAAGGATTGCGCGGCGCTGCTCTCCCCATGGATGACCGACCGCCGCCAGTCCACGGTTGAAGAGATCAAGCAGCACCTGGCCTACCGCGAAGCCAACAAAGCTGAGGTCGCCGCCATGCGTCCCAGCCGCGTACTGGGCAACCGCACCAAAGTTTACCTGGATGAGGCACGGCAAAAGTTCTTCGTCACCCGCTATTCCAATTGGCAGGAGCATAACCCCGACGTGCTGGATATTGCCCAGGTGACCGCCTGCAAAATTGATGTGGACGATAACAAGCAGGAAATCTACGATAAGGACAAGGACGGAAAACGGATCAGCTTTGATCCGCCGCGCTACGAATATGCCTATGAATTCCGGGTAACACTACAGGTCAATTCCCCCTGGTTTAATGAAATTGAATTTGAGCTGACCGACGAGCGGCCTGAAAGCCCTTACACAGACGCCTACCGGGATCTTGAGCGCCAGGCGGAAGAAATCCGCCGCGTATTTGACCCGGAAGCCCGTAAGAAGGCCGAGCTGGAGGAAAAGCTCAAGCAGGCGTTGGAGCAGGGACTGGCCGCTGTCATGGGCAGTGCCCAGCCTGCCGCCAGCAACGACAGCTGGATCTGCCCGGAATGCGGCAGCTCCAACAGCGGCAATTTCTGTGCCAACTGCGGCGCTAAGCGTTCGGCACCCGTCTACCGCTGCGATAAATGCGGATGGGTGCCTGAGGATCCCGCTCATCCGCCCAAGTTCTGCCCCCAGTGCGGAGATTCCTTTAACGCCGGGGATATCGCGTAAAACGAAATAGAAAAGCCGGGAGCCCGCTGCGCGTACAAAGCACGGCAGGCTCCCGGTTTTTTGTGTATTGATTTTACGGCGGCAAACGCAGCCTTCCTTGGTACTGTTCTTGGGCTTCCAGGAAAGCACCGTCCCCTCCCCGAAATTCCAGGCAGTCACGCCGAAAAAGGCGCCCATGGCTTCAATGCTTTCGGCGCAATTGGGTATCAAACCAAGCGCTTATAAATCTCCCTTACCGTATCCTCCAGCCCATACCGCGGCTTCCATGAAAAACGATCGCAGAATTTTGCTGCGTTCAAGCCTGTGTTTTTCCACACATCCGGAGCGCCTATGACGATCCTCGCCTGATCAAATCCAAATTCCCTGCCAATTGAAACAACCGTTTGCGCAATTTCCAGCAGCGATTTGCTTTTTTCCGCTCCCACATTGAACACCTGTCCCCGATCGTCCACCTTGTCCCATTGCGCAGCGACGCTGCAGATGGCGTCCGCGCAGTCCCGAACATCCAGGAAGCCAAAAAGCTGCTTCCCGCCATTGACAACAAGGTCCCCGCCCTGGGCCACGGCCCGCGCAAAGCGATTTACAATTCGCTGATCAAAATCTGGCCCGATCAGGCTGGCCAGCCTCAGATGCACGCGCTTGTGCCCGCAAAGCACCGCGTCCATCAGCAGCTCCACGCAGTACTTGCCAACGTCATATTCCGTTTCAAGCGCCAGCGGCGTATCCTCATCGGCGGGAAAGCGCCTTGACGACGGATACAGGCTTTGCGATGAAATATCCATCATTCCACAGCGGTCAAACGGTTGAATCCGCTTTAACAGTTCGCTGAGGAAATGGATCCCCCGCGCATAGCCCGCGCCATCCGCCGCCCTTGGAAACGCGCAATTGATAACCAGGTCTATTTGGGAAAAATCAAAGCTCATGATATCCGCGTTGGGAATAAAGCAAATTTTTCCCTCATACGCTTCCAGTCCGTCAAAAGAAAGCGACGTGGCAAATATTATATTTTTACCGGTACGCGTCATCTGGCCGATAATATGCTTTCCCAGAAAGCCGCCTGCCCCGGTAATCAGTATTTTCATGATCCTCTCCCCCGTATCTTTTTGAAACCTGGTATGCGAATCGAAGCCATTTTCCCGGCAGCTTCTCACTTGTTTTCCGCCGCGCGCCGCATACGCCCTTTTAAAGCGTTCACACACGCCATAATGAGTTTTCGATTTAACCCGCAAAACGCGCAAACGCAAAGCAGCGCGTTTACGGCATTGGCAGCGCTGTTTCGCAGCGCGCAAAGGACCGCGGACAGGACAACCAATCCCAAAACGCAAAGCATATGCCCGATATTATACCTTACAGGCACGATTTTTTGAACGTCCGCCAACCTGAAAACAAAAAGAACAATATAGCTGATCAGCGTGGAGACCGACGCCGCATACAAGCCGATTTTCTTGATCAGCAGCAAATCCGCCAGTAAATTGCACGCGGCAGCCAGCACGGTGGTTATTCCCACGTTTTTTGTGGCTTTAAAGCCAACGTAAATGCCCCCGATAAAGGTTGCCATGGCAAAGAAGAACTCAGCAACCAACAAGATGGGGATCTGGGCGTAGGAATCGGCATAATCGCCCCGCACCAGGATTTTAAACAAAACGGGAACCAAACAAGTGATCAGCATCAGAAAACCCGCCATTAAATCAAACATCACG
>JAFUGB010000212.1 GCA_017469605.1 Clostridia bacterium | reverse complement strand
CGATCCTGGTGCTGTATTATGCTGTCGGGCATTGGAACACATGGTTTACCGCCATGCTGTATTTGCAGAACCGAAAACTGTATCCGGTCCAATTGATCCTGCGGGAGATTCTGTTTATTTCATCCACTTCCGGCGGCGCTTCTGCGTCAGATCTGTATTCTGAGACGATCAAATATGCCAGCATTATCGTGACAACGCTGCCTATTCTGTTTATCTATCCGATGATTCAGCGGTATTTTGTGAAGGGTATGATGGTGGGCGCCGTCAAAGGGTGATTTCATCAATCCCGGCTGTGGAATGACGCAAGGAGGAGATGCTGATGCAAAAAATCGATGCCGTACTGGAAAGCCGAAACCGAACGCTGAGGACATGGCCGGGGAAATTGCTGCTGGGGCCCACGGGCAAACGGTTGTTTGCCGATTACCTGGATAAGGTGCCGGGCTTTTGGGGCAGGATCGATTTTATTCACAAATTGAATTTGCCGGGACTTTACCGGGTGCTGCCGGAGGAGGAAGAAGATGCGCTTGAGGCGGCAGAGGCGGTATGGTATCCCAGTCACCTCCATTTGTCTTTTTCCCAGGACGATATCGTTTTTTCTGAAGATAAATGGATCACTTGGGAAGACGTGGCGGTTTCCTGCCAGCGCTGGGAAAACCGCTCGCATGCGCCCCTGACGCTGAGCTTTTCCTGCTGCGGCGTGTTTTCTGTCCACCCCCAGGCGGATGGCTGCGCGTTCACTTGGAATGTGAACAGCCATGATTTTGTGTTGGCGGGCGGAATTGCCTCCCTTCCCGCTGCGCTGTGCCGGGAGGGGAGCATCACGCTCATGCCGGGGGAAACGCTGGAGCTGTGTTTGGCGGCGGCCTTGGATGACCGTGCGCGCACGGGGGAAAAGGAATTGGTGCGGCGCGCGCAGAAAGCCCTGGCGGGGGATGGACTGCTTGCCGAGCAGGAAGCCGATTACGCTGCCTGGTTTGAGGATGTTCCCGTTTTTCGATGCAGCGATCCCCTGCTGGAAACGACGTGGTGGTACCGTTGGTATTTGATGCGAAATTCTTATGCCGAGCCCAATGCGGGAAATTTCCATCATGGCGTTTTTTATGAGGGACGCTCGCATAAGGTGGTCAAGGATGTCCTTGATCCATGGGGACACGAATTCAGCCAGCTGATTCCCATGTCCACGCCGATGCATTTGATCGACGCGCGCTGGAAGAAGGATGGATATGCGTGCAGGGAAGCCATGGCTTCCCTGCTGGACAGCATGGATGCGGATGGTGCCTTCCGCACCATGATGATGGATAAGTTTTCCTTTGTTTTCCCCAATTTCAGTCAATGGGCGATATATCAGTATTTGCTGGTTCATGACGATGATTTAGCCTATGTGAAAACGCTGCTGCCGGGGTTAAAAAAGAACGTGCGCGGCATGTGGGAACTGCAAAAGAATGAAGCGGATGATTTGCAGATCGTGTATAATCACCGCCGTACGGGCAAGGAGTACCAGCCGGCATTCTGGTATTTTCGGGGATATCCGGAAAATGCGGCCGATGAAACGGGATATGATTGGCTCAAGCGGGTGGATACGTCGATTTATCTGTATTTAAATGCCCGGGGTGTGGCGCTGCTGGCCCGAAAGGCAGGGGATACGGAGGCGGCGTGGTTCGACGGCTTGGCTGATCGGCTGTCCGAGCAGATTTTGCAGAAAATGTGGGATGAAGAAACGGGCTTTTTCTATGGCTTGCATCATGAGACGGAGGAAAAGGCCAAGGTGAAATGCATCGACGGCATTTATCCGCTGTGGGCGCAGATTACCGATGAGCGGCACTTGTCGGTGATTGATGCATTTGCCGATCCTAAGGAATTTGCCGTTGGCTCGGCTTTTGCCAGCGTCACGAAAAAATGCCCGGCGTACCGGCCCCAGGGCGGCTGGCGGGGACATTTTCTCAAGGGAAGGGACGGCTGCATGTGGGACGGGCCTTCCTGGCCATATACGACCTCCATCGTATTGGATGCCATCGCTTTGCAGAGCAAGCGCCATCAGCACCGGTATGATGCTGTTTTCCGGAAATTCCTGCGGGAATACTGCTGGGAGCATTATCGCAATCAAAACCTGCATGAGCCTTATCTGGTAGAGCATTATAACGCTGAAACCGGCGAAATGCTCAGCGACGAAGTGGATTACAATCATTCTTTTTTAATCGATTTGCTGATTCGGCACGTAGCGGGCTTTACGCCTACTGAGACGGGCTTTGAAGTCGATCCGATCGATGTGGGCCTGAAACAGTATGAATTTGACCGGTTGCCGCTGCGGGGACACTTTGTGCGGATCGTCTATGGGGAACGACAGGGCTTCCAGGTAACGATAGACGGGGAAACGGTTTTCCAAGCGGAAAAACCGGAAAGGTATCTTCATACGCTGTGATTCGATGGAGGGGAGAACATGCATCATTATCAGGCTATGATTATTGGCGGCGGGCTGGCGGGCTTATCCGCCGCTGTGCGGCTGACAGAGCAGGAAATCACCGATATCCTGGTGGTGGAGCAGGGGAGTGGCGGCACGCCCGCCATTGCTGCGATCAATTTTGTGCTGCCCGATAATCCGTACGGCGATACGCCGGAGCAGTATAGGCAGGATATGCTGGCTGCCGGGTATGATATCGGACATCCTGAATTGGTGCGGGATATGGCGGATAACAGCGTAGCGGCTTACGAACTGCTGGGCCGGTGCGGGGTGAAATTTGCCCGGCAGGAGGATGGATTGCTGCTCTACCGCCATCTTTCCGGCCATCACTTTCCCCGTTCCCTGTGCCAGACGGACGGCTTGATTGGCGCGCAGATGCGCGGCAGACTGCGTCAGATATTACAGGAACGAGGAGTTACGTTCCTGCATCGGGAGTGCGTGCGGCTGTTATCCGATGGGGAGCGGGTGTACGGCGTAACCTTGCTGGATCGAAAACACTTTAATAAAATTGACAACATATACGCCTCGGTGGTGATTGCCGCCTGGGGCGGCGTGGGACATCTGTTCCCGCAAACGACCTATCCGCCCGATGTGAACGGCCGGGGATTGGCAATGGCCTGGCGCGCGGGAGCGGCGCTGTGCGATTTGGAGTTCGTGGAGTATGAGCCCATGGTAATGGCATATCCGGAAGCCACCGTGGGAGAGCCGTGCCCCACTGCAATGCTGGGGGAAGGCGCGCATTTGGTCAACAGCAAAGGGGAGCGGTTCCTGATGTCAATACGTCCCGAGGGGGAAGCGGGAACGCCTAAATCTGTAATTAACCGCGCCATTTGGGAACAAACGCAGAAGGGCCTGGGCGCGCCGCATGGCGGCTGCTGGGCCGATTTGCGGGAAATTGACCGGCGGGTGCTGGAGCGGTACCCCTGGTTTTACGGTCGGCTGATGCAGGCGGGGGTAGACCCGTGTACGGAATTGCTCGAAGTAGCGCCCATGTCGCACAGCTATTCCGGCGGTATCCAGGTGGATCGGAACTATCAATCCACGGTCAAGGGCTTCTTTGCGGTCGGCGAAGCGGCGGGCGGTATTCACGGGGCTTGCCGCTGCGCGGGGAACGCGGCCAGCCAAGCAGTGATCTCCGGCATGATCTGTGCGGATTACATCGCGGCATCCGGTGTATGTCAAGTGGCGCTGAACCGGAGGCTCCCTTGCGAAAGGCGCATTGAAATCGGAATATTTGGCCGGTATCAGCCGCGAATTCAACGGCTTGTGGCCAAAGGTCTGCCCATTTACCGCAGCGCAGAAGTCATGGAAGCGGCGCTGCGGGAGATTCGGGCCATCAGTTTGGAGCAGCCCGTGCGCCAGGATGAAGATACCCAGGATTTGTGCCTGACGATAGAACTGATCCTGCAGGCGGCGCTGGCGAGGAAGGAAAGCCGGGGAACGCATTTACGGCTGGATTATCCCCATCAGGATAAAGCGTTTGGCCATTCCCTGACGTGGCGGAAGAACCGGGAGGAACAACCATGAGCGCATATCGTTTTGCGTTGGTGGGCAGCGGGTGGCGAGCGGCGTTTTATGCCCGGATTGCCAAGAAAATGCCGGATATGTTCCAATTGGCCGGCACCTGGGTGCACAGCTGTGAAAAATCATGGGAATGGCAGCGGCAATACGGCGGCGCCATTGCTTCCCAACCGGAGGACTTGCTAAAGGAGCAGCCGGATTTTTTGGTGGTGGCGCTGAATAAGCAATATGCGTTTCCCTATATCATGGTGCTGCTCAAAACAGATATTCCCCTGCTGCTGGAAACGCCGCCGGCCGTGCAGCCGCAGCAGCTCATGAAGTTGTGGGATGCGGCAAAAAACAGAGCCGCGCCGGTGCTCGTGGCGGAGCAGTATCCCGATCAGCCGTATTTCAAGGCATGGAAGCGGGTGGTCGATATGGGGCAAATCGGGGCCGTATCTGACCTGAGCATTTCCATGGTCCATGGCTATCATGCTATGGCGCTGATCCGCGCTTTTCTGGGCGTGCACGGCGAAAACGTGCGCATCACCGGCAGCCAGTATCATTTTTCGGTAAGAAAAACGGGAGATCGTCGGGGCTTGATTCTCCAAGGGGAGCTTCACGAGCCCCCGCGGGATCGGGCGGCACTGGTCTTTGACAGCGGCAAAACTGCGTTTTATGATTTTTGCGGGGAGCAATACCATTCCGCCATCCGCTTCAGTCACTTTGGTGTGCAAGGCCAGCAGGGAGAAATTTTTGACAATCAGCTCCTGTGCCTGAATGAACGGGGCTACCCGGTGGCCGAGACATT
>JAFUGB010000211.1 GCA_017469605.1 Clostridia bacterium | reverse complement strand
GGTCTAAGGCATGTTGCGCGCGTATCCGGGACTCTACTGCGTTGCATCCTTTGATCCCACCGCAGTCCGATGGTTAAAAAATCACGCGCCCAGGATCGTCCGGGGACAGCTGGCCTTTATCGATAAGCTCGGCGGCCTGTCCTTTCCGGAAAAGGTAAAGCGCGTTGCGCTGGGGTATCTGCTGATTGATTTTCTGGGCCGGCCTGATTTTATCGCCTACGGTTACGAAACCGATGCGAATATATCCTTCCGCTTTGTTGCTGATGTATTCCGCCCGTTGCTCGCGGCATGGACGATTCGTGACCCCGAAGCGTATCAGCAGCTGACGCAGGAATACGATATCCAGATTTTTGAGCATTTCAAGCCCTTGCAGAAGCTGCCACCGCAGCGGCTGTAATTGAAGGAGGAAAAGGAAAATGAGCGAGATTGAAAAGCGCACACATATTACGGCGGACGGTTTGAAAGCCATTCAGGAACGGCTGGAATACCTGAAAACCACCGGCCGCGCCCAGATTGCCGAGCAGATCGCCGTGGCGCGTTCCTTTGGCGACCTGAGTGAAAATGCCGAGTACGATGCCGCTCGCAATGACCAGGCCAAGCTGGAGGGCGAGATCCTGGAGCTGGAAGCCACCGTCCGCAATGCCGTTGTGGTATCGGATGAGGAGATCACCAACGATAAGGTCAACCTGGGAACGACCGTTGTGGTATTTGATGAAGCCGAGCAGGAAGAGGACGAATACAAGATCGTGGGCCCCAGCGAGGCCGATCCCATGAACAATATCATTTCTTCCGACAGCCCTGTGGGTTCCGCGCTGATGGGCAAGAAAAAGGGCCAAAGCGTTGTTGTGCTGGCGCCCAACGGCGAAATCCGCCTGAAGATCCTTTCCATTTCCCGCTCCTGATTGCTAACTACAAACAAAGGAGAACTTCATGTCTGAAAATCAGCAGCCTGTCCAGCATATCAATGATTACAGTGAGCAGGAGCAGATCCGCAGGGAAAAGCTCCAGGGATTAATGCAAAGCGGCGAAAATCCCTATCTTATTACTAAGTATGATGTTTCCCATGAAAGCCAGCAGGTGGTCCGTGACTTTGAGTCGCTGGAAGGCCAGCGGGTGTCCATGGCGGGCCGTATGATTGGCCGCCATATCATGGGCAAGGCCTCCTTTGCCCGTATTCTTGATGGCGCGGGGAAGATTCAAATCTATGTAAAACGTGATGATCTGGGGGAAGAACCCTACGCCGCCTTTAAAAAATACGATTTGGGCGACCTGATCGGCATTACCGGCAAGCCATTTAAGACGAAGACAGGGGAAATTTCCATCCATGTGGAAAGCATGACGCTGCTGGCGAAGTGCTTAAAGCCCTTGCCCGAAAAGTTCCACGGCCTTACCGATACCGATCTGCGCTACCGCCAGCGCTATCTGGATATGATTGTCAATCCCGAAGTGCGGGATACCTTTGTAAAGCGCAGCCAGATCATCAGCGCGATCCGTGCATTCATGGACGAGCAGTCATTCCTTGAGGTGGAAACCCCTGTGCTGCATACCCAGGCAGGCGGCGCCGCCGCACGTCCCTTTATTACCCATCATAATACGCTTGATATTGATATGTATCTGCGCATTGCCCTGGAATTGCATCTCAAACGGCTGATCGTGGGCGGCTTCCCCAGGGTATACGAGATTGGCCGCGTTTTTCGCAACGAGGGCATGGACCCGCGGCACAATCCCGAGTTCACCATGCTGGAGCTTTATCAGGCTTATACTGATTATCATGGGATGATGGACCTGATTGAGAATATGATCCGCTTCGTGGCGCGCAAGGTCAATGGCAACGCCATTGTGCAGTATGGCGATGTGACGATCGATTTGGAAAAGCCTTTTTCCCGCATCTCCATGGTGGAAGCCGTAAAGCAATATGCCGGCGTTGACTTTGAAGCCATTCAAACGCTGGAAGAGGCGCGCGCCGTGGCGAAGGAGCATCATATCAAATATGAGGAGCGGCATAAGAAAGGCGATATCCTCAATTTGTTCTTTGACGAGTTTGTGGAAGAACACCTGGTACAGCCCACCTTCCTCACCGGACATCCGGTGGAGATTTCGCCGCTGGCAAAGCGTATGCCGGAGAATCCCGGCTATACGGAGCGCTTTGAGCTGTTCATCCTTGGCCGTGAGCTGGCCAACGCCTTCAGCGAACTGAACGATCCCATCGACCAGCGCGCCCGCTTTGAAGCGCAGGCCGCCCTCAAGGCCCAGGGCGATGAAGAAGCCCAGGGCGTGGACGAGGACTTCCTGAACGCCCTGGAGATCGGCATGCCGCCCACCGGCGGCTTGGGCATGGGCGTTGACCGCCTGGTGATGCTGCTGACCAACAGCGCTTCCATCCGCGATGTCCTGCTCTTCCCCACGATGAAACAACGGGTCTATCAGCCGCTCGTATGACGGCATGCTGCTGAACAATGACACCGTGGAGATTGATTCCATTCGCGTGATCTACAACTCCAATGGCATACAAAATGCCAATGGTTTGTATAATAACAATGCCAAGATTACCAACGGCTCCAGCGCCAGCATGAAATTCCGGAATACCTATAAGCCTGCTTCCAATAAAACGAGCTTTGAGGCCAACAAGGTCTGGATGGATCGGAAGGAGCATGTCGTTGCGGCACCGGAAGGCGCCACAGTAGCGTTTACCCTTTTTAAGGAGGTTGGCGGCGTTACCACATCGACCGGCAGAACCATCATTCTGGATGGTGTTGCCGATAATGACGGTGAAATCAATCCGTGGCAGGCTGTATTCTCGGATTTACCAAAACAGGAGAATGGACAGACCATTCGATATAAGGTAAAGGAGACAACCGGCTGGCCGGATTATTACGCCTGCAAAAATAAAGGCAAGAATCTGATGAGGGAGAATGAGTATCTGGACTCAAGCGGCGGCACCATCTATAACAGGCACCTGCTCGCCACCATCCAAATCCAGAAGCATTTTGACATCCAACCCAACAAGTACTCTGACGCGGACTGGGCGGAAATGCTGGCCAAGAAGCAGCCAGCCTGGAACTGACCAACGAAACGACCAACGAAACCTGGTACTTTACGTTGGATGATACCTTTACTCAGAATGGGCAGCTGTTCTACTTCAATGTGGAGAACATGCGGGCAGGTCACTATGTCCTGCGTGAATATCGGTATAAAGGCCTGATCACGGACCGAAAATGGGATCGCGGTGTTACGATCTACGAGTGCGATATAAACCCAGGCGATAACATGGATAACCCGCTGTTCGAAATGGAAGTCCAAAACTGGTACGTTTCGGGCCAGGATGAGCCGGAAGGCGTGTACATCAAGGCACTCAAGGTTTGGGACGATCTGGATGATTTCGATGGCATTCGGCCTGAAAGCGTGCAGGTGAAACTGAGCGCGACTGTCAACGGCGTGACCTACACTTTACCGGATGGTATCACTAACCCCATCACGCTGTCAGAAGACAATGACTGGAACACAGGGAATAAATGGTATAACCTGCCTGTGACAGATGAAGCGGGCCATGAGATCAGCTACTCCGTTGAGGAAGTCAGTGTACCCGACGGGTATACCTGCAGCACAAAGGTATCCGAAAATGGTACGGATAAATCGTATACTTTCACGAATACCCATCGTCCCCAGGGCAGCGGGAAAATCACGTTGCAGAAAAATGTGATTGCTCCGGCTGGTGTTACGACACCTGATACCTACTACTTTATCATCACGGATTCAGATGGTCACTATTGGACGGATCATAGCGTTTCCGGGCCTGATGGGTATTATACAGCGATCCCGATTCCAGTCAATGAGGCTACGGGTACGGTTGAAATCGAAGTGCCTGTGGGCCGGTATACCGTTGCTGAAGTCAGGGACGGCATTCAGATCAATGGATACAGCCTGACGGTCACCGGCGAAGGAACGTTTGATGTCAGGGCAAATCAGAACGAAGAGGTTGTGATCACCAATCAGTATGATGAACAGATCACGCCTCCCGATGATAAGCATATTCACATTGGGCTGGAGAAAAAATGGATCGATGGCGATGGAAATACAACTCCGCCCGATGGAGCGAGTGCTACATTTGTGCTGCATCAGCAGAAGTCGACAAAAGAGAGCGGCAGCACAGGGAATTTTACTGTTTACTTATATGGGCCTGATATAACATTGTTGGATACAACAAAAGCAAATGCGGGAGATGTTATAAAGCTTACATATACCAGTGAAGATGGAAAATATCCATATACTAACATAAGCGTTCTTGCTGGAAATTACTGGTCGTACATAGTCAACATCGGTGGCAACGGTGAGGTGACCTATGATTACAAAGTACAGGAAAGTGATGCAGTAAATAAGATCATAAAGCTAAAGATTGATAACGAACAATTCTTGAGTGAGTGTAAAGTTGTCCCATATTGGAACAATGGTGGAGTAACGTATACTGACTATGCGAATACTAACTATACGCAGACGGTGACGCTGCCTGCATCTGACGGCAAGTGGAAGTATGTTTTCCGCAACCTGGTGCAGGAAGACGAAAATGGCAATCTGTATCGCTACTACATCACCGAAGAATCCTGTACTCCGGCTGCGGTAAGCACCGTGTTTAAAGACAACTTAGGCGCGGATGCTGCCCACGCGATCAGCACAAATGGACAAACTGTTGAGGTGACGAATACCTGGAAAAACCAGGAGCCTCCGCCAGTGCAGGTGCTGATAGAAGGCCGTAAAGAATTGAAAAATAAGGTGCTGGAGGCCAAGGAATTCTCGTTTATATTGCAGCGGGTAGATGAAAAGCTGGTTTCCCTGTCGGATGCGCCCGTCAGGACCCAGAATGATGAAGACGGCCATTTTGCGTTTACTGAATTGACGTTTACCTATCAAGATTTTATGGCCAACAGGAAAGATGACGGTAAAGCTGTTTTCTACTATCTTGTTGTGGAGGATATCCCGGACGGCGTGAACGCAAGCAACATCAAGGACGGCATTCGGTATGACGATGCCAAGTATCTTGTAACGGTGACGTTGACTTACGATACAAAAGAAAACCAGCTTGAAAAGCAAATATACATCCAGAATATCACCAAGGATCAAACTTTGATGGGCCTGCAGGCGTGACATGCTCCTCGTAAACCTGAATTTAAGGCGGCGCCCATCGAAAAAAGCGCACAATTTATGACGGAAGCGCATACTGCGCGTAAAGCTGTCCCGGCTTAGGCATGGGACGGCCTTTTCCTGTCGCAAAAATAAAAAGAATACAATAACAATCCAGCACGCATTTCCGGTATATAGTAAAATAAAACTGTATAACCTTATATTCTTGTAAGCAAAGGAGCACCCATGGGCACGGATAATAAAAAGGGACTGTTTGAGCGCGGCGAGGCCATGGAGCACTCCCTTCGGGAGCTGTATATATCCTGCGGATACAGGCCCTATAAAATGAGCAAATTTGAGCCCTATGACCTGTATTTGGAAAACCGGAGCTTTGTTACCGGCGGCAATATCCTTACATTCACCGATACCGATGGCCGACTGATGGCGCTCAAACCTGACGTGACGCTTTCGGTGATCAAGAATTACCGGGGCGGGCAGCAGAAAATCTGCTATCATGAAAAAGTGTACCGTGATACCGGTTCCTCCCATGAATTCCGGGAAATTCCCCAGGCCGGGCTGGAATGCATCGGCGCAATCGATCGATATACCCAGCTGGAGGTGCTGACGCTGGCCGCCCAAAGCCTGCGCCGTATCTCTGACCGGGCTATTTTGGATATCGCCTCGGTCGGCTTCCTGAACGGGCTGCTGGCCGATACCGGCGCCGACGCGGTTACGCGCCGGCAGCTGCTGGCTTTCCTGCATGAAAAGAACGGGCATAGCCTGCGGCAACTTTGCGAAAGGCAGGGCATTGCCCATGCGGCCGCTGTCGTATGGCAGGAGCTTGCCCGGCTGTACGGCCCGGCAAGCCAGCTGCTGCCCCGCCTGCGAAGCCTTTGCCTGAACGATGCCATGCGCCTGGCGGCTGATGAACTGTCTGCCCTGTGCGGCTTGCTGGAACCCCAGGAGGGCGTGACTGTCCATCTGGACTTTTCCATCCTGCAGGATCTCAGCTATTATAACGGCCTGGTGTTCCGCGGCTATGTGCCCGGGCTTCATACCGGTATCCTGTCCGGCGGCCGCTATGACAATTTGGTGAAGAAGCTGGGCAAAAATGCCGGTGCCATCGGGTTTGCCGTGTATCTGGACCTGCTCAGCCAGCTTCCGGACGCGGCGCGCGGGCTGGATGCCGATGTGCTGCTGCTCTATGGCGATGCCAGTGAACCTGCCGATGTGATGGCGCGGGCAAGGGCGCTTCGTGCTCAGGGGCTGACGGTGCGGGTGCAGCGGGAGGAAGACCGGGGCCGGTATGGCCGCGTGATCCGGATGGGAGGTGCCTGAAAATATGCTCAATATTGCGCTGCCCAAGGGACGCCTGGGCGAAGGCGTATATGCCCTGTTTGAAAAGGCAGGCTACGGTTGTCCCGCCATCCGGGAAAAGAACCGCAAGCTGATCTTTGAGAGCCCCGAAGCCGGGGTCAGCTATTTCTGGGTCAAGCCCTCGGATGTGGCCATCTATGTGGAGCGCGGCGCGGCCGATCTGGGCGTGGCGGGCAAGGATATCCTGCTGGAGTATAAGCCCGATATCTATGAACTGCTGGACCTGAATATGGGCCGCTGCCGCATGTGCGTGGCGGGGCCGGCGAATTTTGAGGACGATGTTTCCCGGCCCCTGCGAGTGGCCACCAAGTTTCCCAATATCGCCCGGGGCTATTATTCCTCCCTCAGCCGTGAAATTGATATCATTCACTTGAATGGTTCCATTGAACTGGCGCCGCTGCTGGGCTTGTCCGATGTGATCGTGGATATTGTGGAAACGGGCAAAACGCTGCTGGAAAATCATCTGGCGCCCCTGGAAACCATCGTTCCCATTAGCGCCCGGCTCATCGCCAATCAGGTGAGCTATAAATTCAAAAACCCGGAGATTGCCGCCATCAGCGCGGCCATGGAAAAACTGGTGCAGGAGGCGGACCTATGATCAAAATCATGCGCTATGGCGAAATTCCCGATGAACAGATATTCTTTCGCGGGGAGATCAAAACCGACGTGGCCGGCATCGTCAGCGATATCGTGGATCATGTGCGGCGGAACGGCGACGCCGCTCTGCGGGAATACGCGGAAAGGTTTGACGGCGGAGCGCCGGAAAATTTGGAGGTAACGCCTGAGGAATACCGGCAGGCGCTGGAAAGCGTGGATCCCGAGCTGCTGGATATCATGCGCCAGGCCGCGGAGAATATCCGGGATTTCCATAAGCATCAGGTGCGCAGCAGCTTTGTTATCAGCGAAAAGAACGGCGTCGTGCTGGGGCAAAAGGTGATCCCCATTGAAAAGGTGGGTCTGTATGTTCCGGGCGGTACGGCGGCTTATCCCTCCACCGTGCTGATGGATGCCATTCCCGCCAAGCTGGCCGGATGCAAAGAGCTTGTGATCACCACCCCCGCCAAGAACGGCGTGGTCAATCCCGTGATCCTGGCCGCCGCCCAGGTGGCCGGCGTGGATCGGGTATTCAAAACAGGCGGCGCCCAGGCTGTCGCTGCCCTGGCTTACGGCACCCAAACAATTCCCCGGGTGGATAAGATCGTGGGCCCGGGAAACGCCTTTGTAGCCGAGGCAAAAAAGCAGGTGTTTGGACAAGTGTCCATTGATATGATCGCCGGCCCCAGCGAAATCCTGATCGTGGCCGATGGCGCCAGCAACCCCCGCCATGTGGCGGCCGATATGCTGAGCCAGGCTGAACACGATAAAATGGCTGCCGCCGTGCTGGTGACTGATTCCCAGCTGCTGGCCCAGGCCGTGGCGGCCGAGATCGAAAAACAGCTGGAGGTGTTGCCGCGGCAGGAGATTGCCCGGGCTTCCATCGAAGGCTACAGCAAAATCATCGTGTGCGAAAGCATTGCCCAGGCCATCGACGTGGCCAATACCATCGCGCCCGAGCATTTGGAATTGTGCCTTGATCAGCCCTTTGACTGGCTGGATCGGGTCAAAAACGCCGGCAGCGTGTTCATGGGCCGTTCCTGTCCCGAAGCGCTGGGCGATTACTTCTCCGGCCCCAATCATACCCTGCCCACCAGCGGCACAGCGCGCTTTTCCAGCCCGCTTTCGGTGGATGATTTTGTGAAAAAAACGCAGTTTTCTTATTACACCGCTGAAGCGCTGGGAAAGGTGGGCCAGGATGTGGCGCGCTTTGCCCGGGCGGAGGGATTGGAAGCCCATGCCCGCAGCGTGCTCAGCCGCCTGGAGGGGGAGGGATAACCATGAGCCGCTTCCTCAGCCCAAAGCATGCGCATATCAGCCCCTATGTTCCCGGGGAACAGCCCCAGGATATGCAGTATATCAAGCTCAATACCAATGAAAGCCCCTTTGGGCCCGCGCCCGGGGTGGCGCAAGCCGCGGCGGAGCAGGCCGGCAAATGCAATCTGTATTCCGATCCTGAGTGCCGCGCCGTGCGGGAGCGCCTGGCCGCGCGCTATGGTGTTGCGCCGGAAAATGTGCTGCTGACCAACGGCTCGGATGAAGCGCTGAACTTCATCATGCTGGCCTATGGCGATGAAGCCCATCCCGTGGCCTTCTGCGATGTGACCTACGGCTTTTACCCGGTGCTCTGCCGGCTCTACCATATTCCATATACCGAGATCTCGCTGAAGGCCGATTTTTCGGTGGATGTGGAAGCCTGCAAAAAAACCGCCGGGGCGCTGATCCTGGCCAACCCCAACGCGCCCACCAGTCTGGCGCTGCGGCGCGATACACTGGAGGACATGATCGCCGCTGACCCAAACCGCCTGGTGGTGGTGGATGAAGCCTACGTGGATTTTGGCGCGGAAAGCTGCGTGCCGCTGATCGCAAAGTATGATAACCTGATCGTCGTGCAGACCTTTTCCAAATCCCGATCCCTGGCCGGCGCCCGCCTGGGCTTTGCCATTGGAAACGCCGCGCTTATCGCTGAGCTGGACGCTATCCGGTGCAGCCTTAATCCCTATAATGTGAACCGCATGAGCCTGGCCGCCGGCGCCGCCGTGCTGGATGAGGACGAATGGTATATGGAAAACTGCCGGGTTATCATGGAAAACCGGCAGTGGACGGCAGAGCGGCTGCGGGCCATGGGCTTTTCGGTGCTGGATTCCAGCGCCAACTTCCTGTTTGCCGCCCATCCGGCATTGACCGGCGAGGCGCTGTATAAAAAACTGAAGGCCCGGGGGATCCTGGTGCGGTATTTCAGCGCGCCCCGCACGGCGGCGCATGTGCGCATTACCGTGGGCACCCGACAGCAGATGCAGGCGCTCGTTGATCACATTGGGGAGATCCTGAAGGAGGTACAAGCATGAGAAAGGCAGAAATCCGCCGCGCCACGGCTGAAACCGACATCCGCCTGAGCCTGGACCTTGACGGAGCGGGCATAGCGCAGATCGATACCGGCTGCGGTTTCCTGGATCATATGCTGACGCTCTTTGCACGCCATGGACGGTTTGATCTGACCGTGCAGTGCCGGGGCGATACACAGGTGGATTATCATCATACCGTGGAGGATATCGGCATCGTGCTGGGGCAGGCTTTTGCGCAGGCGCTGGGAGATAAGCGCGGCATTACCCGCTATGGCAGCATGCTGCTTCCCATGGATGAAACGCTGGTGCTGTGCGCCGTTGACCTTTCCGGCCGGGCCATGCTGCGGTACCACATGGAAATCCCCTCCCAGAAGGTGGGCGATTTTGATACCGAGCTGGGGGAAGAGTTCTTTTGGGGCTTTGTGCGCGCTGCATCCGTTACGCTGCATATCCGCCAGATGGACGGCACCAATTCCCATCATATCCTGGAGGCGGCTTTCAAGGCTTTCGGCCGCGCCCTGCGGCAGGCGGTGCGCATTGATGCCGCGGCGGCCGATGAAATCCCCTCCACGAAAGGCAGCTTGTGATGATTACCATTGTGGATTACGGCGTTGGCAATCTGTTTTCGCTTAAAAGCTCCTTTTGTTTTGCCGGGGAGCAGGCCCGGGTGACGGGCGATCCCGAAGAGATCCTGCGCGCTGAAAAAATCATCCTGCCCGGGGTGGGCGCCTTTGGAGACGCCGCGCGTAAATTGCGGGAGCTGGGCCTGGATCAGGTGATCCGCCGGGCCGCCGCACGCGGCACGCCGCTGCTGGGGATCTGCCTGGGCATGCAGCTGCTGTTTGATAAAAGCTATGAATACGGCGAGCATGCCGGCCTGGGGCTGATCCCGGGCAGCGTGCGGCCCATCGCCGGCGTGATCCCCGCCGGGCTCAAAATCCCGCATATCGGCTGGAACGCCCTGCGTTTTGAAAAAAGCGGCTGTCCGCTGTTTGCCCAGGTCAGGGAAGGCGAATGTGTGTACTTTGTGCATTCCTATTACGCGGCGGAGTGCGCGGAGCATACGGTGGCCACCGCCGAATACGGCGTGCCCCTCACCGCCGCCGTGCAGCGGGACAATGTATATGGCTGCCAGTTCCATCCCGAAAAAAGCGGCCAGGCGGGCATCCGCATTCTAAAGGCATTCTGTGATTTATAATGGAGGAAGCATGAAGCTATTTCCGGCCATTGACCTGGTACAGGGCAAGGCGGTGCGCCTGCTCAAGGGCGATTACGCCCAGATGACGGTATACAGCGATGATCCTGTGTCGGTCGCCCGGCGCTTTAAGGCGGCAGGCGCCGAATACCTGCATATGGTGGATTTGGAGGGCGCCCGGGACGGCGGTACGCCCAATTTTGACACCGTGGCGGCAGTCATGCGGGAAAGCGGCCTGCAGGTGGAGATCGGCGGCGGCATCCGTGACCGCGGTGTAATCGATCAATACCTGGAGGCCGGGGCCTATCGCGTTATTTTGGGTACGGCGGCGGTGACCGACCGCGCCTTCCTCCGGGATGCCGTGACGCGCTATGGCCCGCGCGTGGCTGTGGGCGTGGATGTGAAGGACGGGCTGGTGGCCATCAAGGGCTGGCGGGAAACCAGCCGGGATACACTGGACGGCTTCTGCGCCGAGCTGGCGCGGATCGGCGTGGATACTGTGATCTGCACCGATATATCCCGGGACGGCGCCATGCAGGGCGCCAACCGGGAACTGTACCGCAGGCTGTCCAAGGATTATCCCATGAATTTTATCGCCTCGGGCGGCGTATCCACGCTGGATGATGTGCGCGCGCTCCGGGAGATGGAATTATATGGCGCCATCCTGGGCAAAGCGCTCTATACCGGCGCAGTCAACCTGAAAGAAGCGATTGAGGTAGCGGCAAGATGATTACAAAAAGGATCATTCCCTGCCTGGATGTGCGGGATGGCCGGGTGGTCAAGGGCGTCAATTTTAAGGATTTGGCCGATGTCAATTCCCCGGTGGCGCTGGCCCGGTATTATTCCGAACACGGCGCGGATGAGCTGGTGTTTTATGATATCACGGCTTCGGCCGAAGGCCGGGCCTTGTTTACCGATATCCTGGCGGAGACGGCGTCCACGGTGTTCATTCCGCTTACTGTGGGCGGCGGCATCAATACGCTGGAGGATTTTGACCGGGTGCTTAAATGTGGCGCGGACAAAGTAAGCGTTAACAGCGGCGCCATCCGCAATCCCGATCTGGTGCGGGAGGCCGCCCGCCGGTACGGTAACCAGTGCGTGGTGCTCTCCGCCGATATCAAGCGCGTGGATGGCGCGTTTCATGTGTTCTCCAAGGGCGGCCGGGAGGATACCGGGATGGAAGCCATTGGATGGATCAAACGCTGTGTGTCCATGGGAGCGGGGGAAATCGTGGTTAATTCCATTGATACCGATGGGGTCAAGGGCGGCTTTGATCTGGAAATGCTGTCCGCTGTGTGTGACGCCGTCAGCGTGCCGGTGATCGCCTCGGGCGGCGCCGGG
>JAFUGB010000017.1 GCA_017469605.1 Clostridia bacterium | reverse complement strand
CTGACGCTGACTTTCGCTGTGCGCTTTGCGCACATGTTGCACGGCTTTGCCGTGCTGCCCGGTAGCGGATGCTGGCGTCCTTGCTTCTCTTTGCCGTAGTTGCATTTACGGCGACAAACGCAGCCCTTTCTGGTTCTCTTTCGGGCTCCGAAAGAGAACGCCCCCGTTCGCATCTCTTCCCTGTCAAATTTGTGTTTTTAGATGTATTGTTTTCATCAGGTTTTCGTATGCGTGCGTTCCGGGGCGCCCAGGAAAGCGCGTTCCATTCGTTTCCTTTCCATAAAGCGCGGTTTGCCGGATTATTTCAATTCCTGCTCCAGCGACTCAAACACAGGCGCGCTGAAAAAATCCCCCAGCGAGACGCCCAGGCCGTCGCAAAGCTTTTTGATCACGTTGATGCTGACCTCCCGCCGCCGGGCATCCAGCATGCTGTAAACGGTGGACGGGGTCACGCCCGCCAGGTTGGCCAGTTCATTTGGCCGGATATTCCTTTGCTCCATGAGCTGTGTAAACCGCAGAACAACGGCGTCTTTTACACGCATGACCGATCACCTCATATTTCCATAATAAAAATAAACATGCGTTTGCGTATACGCACTTGCGTAATTCCGAAAATTATGATAGAATAACCGCCGGGGAAGATCCCCCATGCCTTGACATCCGCCCTGAAGCGCGCCATAATAAGCCGGTACGCGATTCAACGGAGGGAAAAAGACCATGCAAACCGTCCAGCCCCTGAACAGCCGGGAAGAGAAACGCGCTTTTTACAAATACACGGCCAGGATCACCGGCCCCATCGCCCTGCAGAACCTGATGGACGCGGCGGTGGGATCGGCGGACGTGATCATGCTGTCCTTTGTGAGCCAGACCGCGTTGGCGGCCTCTTCGCTGGCGGGACAGGTCATGTTCGTGCTGCAGATGCTGCTCTTTGGAATTTCAAGCGGCGCGTCGGTGCTGTCCGCCCAATATTGGGGCAAGGGGGACCGCCGGACGGTGGAGCGGGTCATGGGCCTGTCGCTCAGGGTTGCGGTTGTCATTTCCGCGCTGTTTACGCTGGCCGCGGCTTTGGTCCCAGGGCTGATCATGCGCGTATTCACCGCCGACGCTGCGCTGATTGACGCCGGCGCGGCATACCTGCGGGCAGTGAGCGCCGCCTATGTGCTGGGCGGTTTTGCCACGGTGTACGTCAGCGTGATGCGCAGCGTGGAGCGCGTACGGGTCAGCGCCGCCGTGCATTGCAGCGCCGTGGTGATGAACGTGCTGCTCAATGCCTGCTTTATCTTTGGCATCGGCCCTTTTCCCCGGCTGGGCATCGTAGGCGTGGCGCTGGCTACCTCCATTACCCGATTCCTGGAGGTTATCGTATGCGTGATCGATGGACACCTTTGCCGGGTGATCCGCTTGCGCTTTTCCGATCTGCTGGCCCGGGGCGGCGAATTGATGCGGGATTTTGTACGCTTTTCCGTGCCTGCTGCCGCCAATGATATTATCTGGGGGCTGGCCTTCAGCGTTTATTCCGTTATTCTGGGGCATTTGAGCAGCGATATCGTGGCGGCCAATTCGGTGGCCTCGGTGGTGCGCAACCTGGGCACGGTGGTATGCTTTGGCGTGTCCTCCAGCGCGGCGATCATCCTGGGCAAAACCATGGGCTATAATCAATTGAAGGAAGCACGGGCATACGCCCGGCGCTTCCTGTGGCTCAGCCTGTGGACGGCGCTGGCCGGCGGCGCGGTGATCCTGCTCAGCCGTCCGTTGGTGATGCGGTTTATGCATTATTATGTGACCGTCACCGATACTGTGCGCGGCGAGCTTTCCATCATGCTGCTGATCAACAGTTATTATGTGATCGGCCAGTCGGTGAACACCATGCTGATCTGCGGGATTTTCCGGGCGGGCGGCGACGTGCGCTTCGGCCTGTTCTGCGATACCATTGCCATGTGGTGCTATGCCGTGCCCATGGGGCTGCTGAGCGCCTTTGTGTTCAGGCTGCCCGAAATGTGGGTATATTTTGTGCTTTGCCTGGATGAATTTGTCAAAATGCCCGTGATCCTCATTCATTACAAAAGGATGGGATGGCTGCGCAATATCACCCGGGACATGGAAAATAAATAAAATAATCCTCTATTTGAATGGAACAAAACAGCCGTTTGTTTCGTCTATATATTGGAAACAAGCTGAAGGAGGACTGTTATGCGTCCTGTGAACTGGCTGAAGCTGACGGCGGCGTGCATGCTCTGTGCGCTGTTGCTTTTGTGCGGCGCCCTGGCCCAGGCGGATATTGCCGTGGAGGCCGAAATCGGCTATGAGAATACCGTAACGTATCTAACCGCGATGCCCCTGCGGGTGCGCCTGCGCAACGATGGGACCGATGCCGCCGTTACCGTGGCGGTAAACCTGACTCGTTCCCAGTATGAGTATGACCGCTATGAGTACCCGCTGACCCTGGCGGGTGGGGCCGAAATGAACCTGACCCTGCCCGTAAATATCAGCTTTAAGCAGGCGGCTTATACCGTGGAGGTGCTGGAGGACGATGCGCTGATCGCCTCCTGCGAGGTCAAGCCCCAGAAGACGGTATCCCCCGATACGCTGCTGGTGGGCATCCTGGGCAATGCGCCCCAGGCCATGCGCTACCTGAATATCAATTCCGCCAGCGATACGCTGATGCGCGGCGAAAACTGGCAAACGCTGGCGCTGGACGGCGGTACCTTCCCGGATACCATTGATTTGATGAACGCCTTT
>JAFUGB010000210.1 GCA_017469605.1 Clostridia bacterium | reverse complement strand
GCCACCCGCTGTGGGCGCGAACTGTCGTTTGTTCCATATAGATCCCTCCGTTACTCCTTGGTCCTTACTCCACATAGTATGCACACGCGCCCGCGCAGATATGCACAGGCCCCAAAACAATACATCCAAAAATTTTTTTGTTAACAATCTATGAACAACTGCAATATTTCCCCCGCCTGTTTCGTATATATAGTGAGGTGATGACGATGCGGTATACACAAAAGCCAACCCTGCGTCACGGCATCCGGCTGGACCCTGCGCGCTGCACGGTCCGCCTGTTCAGGCATCATTACCGCCTGACCCAGCAGGAATACCTGCTGTTTGACCAGCTGCTGAAAAGCGCCATGGATGCCGAAAAAACCGGCGCGCCCGTGCCCGCCCTGAGCCGGGACGAGTTGCTTTGCGGCGCCTGGGGCAGCGCGGCGGGCTATGAAACGCGCACCGTGGATGTGCACGTGCAGCGCCTGCGCGCAAAAATGGGCAGCGATACCATTACCACCGTTTACCGCAAGGGCTATTGTATCAATCCTTCGGCTCTGTGCAGGCTTTCGCTGTAACGAAATCCCCAAAAGGGAAAGATACCGGAAAATCTGTTTTCATTCCGGCATCTTTTTTTATTGAAAAAAACAGGCAAATATCGTACGATAAAGGGGAAATCAAGTTTTTTATAAGCCAGGAGGTTGCTATGGAGGAAAACACCCGCGCGGCGGACGGCCTGCGCTTTGGATGCCCGGACTGCGGCGGCGGGCTGCGCTTTGACATCGCCTCCGGGCGCGCGCACTGCGGCAGCTGCGGCCAAAGCTTTGAAATGAGCGCCCTTCCCGATCCCTCCCTCAGGGAGGCCGACGGCATGATGGAGGCCGTGGAGTACCGCTGCCCCCAGTGCGGCGCGGCGGTGCACGCCAGCCAGACGGCGGCCACAAGCTTTTGCAGCTATTGCGGCGCCGATGTGATACTGACCCAGCGGCTGACCCGCGTGGTCCGGCCGGCCGCGATCGTCCCCTTTCACGTGACCCGGGAAAAATGCGAGCGGATTTACCGGGAGCGCGTAAAGGAATCGCGCTTTGCCCCCGATGATTTTACCGCCCAGGAAACCGTTGATCATTTCCGGCCGGTTTATATCCCATTTTGGCGCTACCGGGGCACGGCGGAGGGCGACGGTTTGGCGGGTTCGGCGGTGAACAGCTACAGCGACGGCAGCTATGAATACACCAAACAGTACCAGTATTCCCTGTCGGGCAGCGTATCGGTATCGGGGATCATTTACGACGCCTCGGTGTCCTTTGAGGATGAAACCGCCCAGCAGCTGCGCTTTTCGGTTAAGCGCGCCGTGCCCTTCCATCCGGGCTACCTCTGCGGCTTTTACGCCGAAGCGCCGGATACCGAGCCCTCGCTGTACGCCGAGGGGGTGCGCGATTACGCCCAAAAAGCCTGGGAGGATGAATTTGCCCGGCAATGCGAGTACAAGAAGCCCAAGGCCGCCTTTCCCAGCGATTCCTTTGCGGCCAGCGCCGATATCCTGCTGATGCCGGTGTGGCTGCTGGCCCACCGCAGCGGCGGCCGGGTGGTATATACCGCCGTTAACGGCGATACCGGCGAGATCGTGTGCGATACGCCGGTGAGCAACCGGCGCTTTGGCCTGCTGGCCGCCCAGCTCACCGGCCTCTGCCTGATGCTGCTGGTGCTTTTGCATTTTGTGATCATCCTGCGGCCCCGGCTGCTGGCCGCCCTGTGCGGGCTCACCGCCGCCGTGGCGCAATGGGTGATCGCCCGGGTGTTTCGGGATCTGCGCATCCGCCGCGGCCGGGAAAACGATTTTACCTGGCGCAAGCTCCATCCCGATCCCAGGACCGGCAAAGCCCCAAAGGCCGCGTCGCTCAGCGGACGGGATATCAAATGGTATATTCCGCTGCTGATCGCCGGCGGCACGGCGCTGGCGGGCATGGCGCTTTCGGCCATGACGGCGTATAATTTCAACGCGTTCCTGGCCGGATTGCTGGCCGATCACGGCTGGCTGGCGCCGGTATTGCAGCTTTGCGCGCTGGCGCTGTTCGCGGCATCGGGCTATCGCCGCCGGGGCGGGCCGGACGATCTCCTGTTCCTGGGCCGCCTGGCCGCCATGGCCGTCACGCTGCTGGCTGTGTTCATGGCCACGGCGGATATTTACTTCTACCTGTGCTGCGTCGCGCTGCTGGTGCTCACCGCCCTGTCGCTGGCGCGGCTCAACCGGGCCCATAACGAGTATGTGTCCCGGCCCGTGCCCTTCTTTGGAAAGGAGGAGCAGGCATGACCAAGCGCGTTTTTGCCCTGCTGCTGGCCCTGCTGCTGGCCCTGCTGCTGGCCTGCGCCCTGATGCCCGGCCTGGCTGAGGACGGCTATACCGTATCCGTGGATGACCGGCTGGGGCTTTTGACATCGCAGGAACAGGCGCTTCTGGCCCAGGATATGGCCCCGCTCACCGCGTTTGGCGACGCGGTGTTCTGGTCCACCGATGAACCGGGCACCGTGGACGTGCTGGCCGAGCGGTATTTTGACGCCCATCTCAGCACCCAGCGCGGACACTCCGGCGTGATCCTGGTCATCGATATGAACAGCCGGGAAATCTGCATTTTCACCCGGGGCGGCCTGGAAAAAAAGGTGGGCCGGGCCGGCGCCTACGCCATCACCGACAACATTTACCGCTACGCCTCCTTCGCCCAGTATTACCAGTGTGCCCGGGAGGGCTTTGCCCAGGTGCTGTCCCTGGCCGAAGGGCAGCGCATCTTCTCGCCCATGCGCGTGCTGTGCAACCTGCTGCTGGCCTTGAGCGTGGGGCTGCTGGCCGCCTATCTGCTGGTGCGGCGCGCCAGCGTGCAGCCCCTCCGTGCCGCGGCCAGCGATACGATGAACGCCCAGGCCAGCGTGCGCATGACGCTGCTTAACAAACGCCTGGTCAAAAGCACCAGGCGCAGGCTGGAAAGCGGCGGCGGCGGTGGCGGCGGCCGGGGCGGCTTTTCCGGCGGCGGTTTCTCGGGCGGTGGCGGCGGCTCCTCCGGCGGCGGAAGCAGCGGCAGCCACAGATTCTGATGCCGCGACGCCTTCCGATCAGCATAGCTGCGGCAGATTTTTTCTTGGAAGCTTGGTGCAACAGTCCCCGTACATAGAAATTCCCTGCAAGTTTTCGGCTTGCAGGGCGGTTTTAATGCGACCTTCTGGACAGAATATGC
>JAFUGB010000209.1 GCA_017469605.1 Clostridia bacterium | reverse complement strand
CCACATGGCCGTCCCGGATCAGCGTATTGGCGGCATGCACCTGGCCCAGCAGCTCGGCGGCAGTCAGATTGCGCGCACAGCCGTTCAGCGTACTGGCGCAGAACACGCAGCCCATCCGGCAGCCCACCTGGGTGGATACGCACAGCGTATACCCGTAATGGTAGCGCATGAGCACGCCCTCCACACAGTTGCCGTCCGGCAGCGCGTAGAGCATTTTTACAGTTCCGTCCAGCGCCGACACGCGCTTTTCCAGAATGGTCACCGGCTGATCGATATAAGCGGCCGCCAGCTGCTCCCGCAGGGCTTTGGGCAGATTGGTCATCTGATCAAAGGCCGCGCCCCGGTGCAGCCACTGAAAAACCTGCTTTACCCGGAAGGCAGGCAGCTTGTATGCCGCCAGCTCGTCGGCCAGTTCCCCGGGGAACAGCCCCAGCAGTTCCTTTTTTTCCATGGTTTAACCTTCGCGCTTCATGCGCGCCACAAAGAAGCCCTCCACGTTGTCCCGATGGGGCAGCAGCTGCAGCCCGCAGGCGCCGGCCTGGGCCCGCAAAGCGGCGGGAATGGACGCGGGCAGGGCATCCATGGAAAAATCAGGATGCGCTTCCAGGAAGCGGGCGATCTGCCGTTCGTTTTCGTCCTTCAGCATACTGCAGGTGGAATACACCAGCGTGCCGCCCTTGCGCACATAGCGGCAGCAGGTATCCAGGAGCTTTTTCTGGGTTTCACACAGCTCGGAAACGCTTTCGGGGGTGGGACGATATTTGACATCGGGTTTATCGTCCATGACGCCCAGGCCGCTGCAGGGCGCGTCCAGCAGCACAGCATCCATGCTGTCGGCCAGCTCTTCCCGGAAATCAACGGCATCCCGGGCAGCCATGCGCACATTTTCCAGGTGCAGGCGGCGGGTCATCGCGCGGATCAGCTCCACCCGATGGCTGTGCAGATCCCAGGCATACACCCGGCCCGTACCATCCATCCGCTCGGCCATATAGGCCGTTTTGCCGCCGGGCGCGGCGCAGCAGTCCAGCACGTTCATGCCGCGCTTCACATCCATGGCCGCGGCGGCCACCATGCTGCCTTCGCCCTGGATGGAAAACAGCCCGCCCAGATAATCGCTGTCCCGGGCGATCTGCATGGCCCCATACACCCTTAACGCGCCGGGCACCAGCGCAGGCGCGGTTTCCCACACTTTTTTGCCGATGCGCTGGGCAAACTCAGCCTCCCGGCCAAAGGTGGGGCGGATGGTGATGGCGTGCTTCTCGGTACGGAAGGCCGCGATCCGCCGGGCTTCCTCCGGTCCGTAATCGTCAATCAGCCGCTGGGCCAGCCACTCCGGCATGGAATACATCACCGAAAGATACCTGGCGCCTTCGCTTTCATCGGGCCATTGGATTTCGGCCTGGCGCTCGGCCAGGCGGCGCAGCACGGCGTTGACCATTCCGGAAAAGCCGTCCAGGCGCAGGGCGCGGGTCAGCTTTACGGCCTCGTTCACGGCGGCGCTGTTGGGTACCCGGTCATGAAGCAGGATCTGGCAGGCGCCGGTTCGCAGGATATTGCGCACCGTCATATCCAGGGCGTCGGCATCCCGCAGGAAGCCCGAAAGCGCAAAATCCAGGTAATACAGGTTTTCCAGCGTGCGGTACACGATGCTGGCGCAAAGCCGCCGATCCAGCTGGTTCAGGTTGACGCTGCTCAGCCGGTCGTCCAGCGACATGGCGGCATAGGCTTCCTTCTGCAGCACGTCATTCAGCACGTTCACCGCCACCAGGCGGGGATTGGCGTTGCTGCGGGCCTCGGGCTTGCCGTAGGGACGCCCGGCCTGTCCGGACTTGTTAAACTCAGGGCGGCCCGTCCCCGGGCGGCCGTTCCTCGGTTTATTCTGCATCGGTCTTTTCAGGCGCGATCAGCGCGCCAACCTCCATCTGATGTCCCCGCAGGTAATCGCGGGCGCTCATGGGCTTTCCGCCCGCCGCCTGCATGCGCAGGATATTCAGCGCGCCTTCCCCGGCGCGCACCCAAAGCCCCTGTTTGGCATCGGCCCTGAGGACCGTGCCCGGCGCTTCGTCTCCCGCCCAGGGTTCGGCTTCGGCCTCGAGTACCTTATAGGCGCCGGCATAGGCCCCGGGCCAGGGATTCATGCCTCGGGTAAAATCGCACAGCGCCTTGGCGGTCTTGCCAAAGTCCATCACGCCCATTTCCTTTTTGAGCAGCGGGAAATAGCTGGCCTGTCCTTCATCCTGCTTCCGGCGGGGACAATTGCCCGCCTCGAGCGCGCGGATCGTTTCAATGAGCAGCTCCGCGCCCACCCGGGCCAGCTTGTCCACCAGCATGCCGGCGTTATCCCCGGGCAGCACCTCCACTTCCCGCTGCATCAGGATATCGCCGGTATCCATGCCGCGATCGGTCATCATGGTGGTGACACCGGTCACCCTTTCGCCGTTGATCAGCGCCCAGTTCACCGGCGCGCTGCCCCGGTATTGGGGCAGAAGCGACGCGTGCACGTTCACCGTGCCCATCCTGGGAATATCCAGCACTTCCTGGCTGAGGATATGGCCAAAGGCCGCCGTAACGCACAGATCAGGCGCCAGGGCCCGCAGGGGTTCCACCCCGTCCACCCGGGTTTTGACCGGCTGGAACACGTCAATCCCGTGGGACAGGGCGCACTGCTTGACCGGGCAGGGAACGATCTTCTTTCCCCGGCCGCTGGGCTTGTCCGGCTGGCAGAAAACGCCCACCACATGATAGCCCGCTTCGATCAGCGCCTCCAGGGAGGGTACGCCGTAATCGGGCGTGCCCATGAACACCACACGCAGGCTCATTCGTCGGCGTCCTCCTCTTCATCCTGAACGATTTCGTGATCCTCCACGTCAATGTAGAGCTTGCCGTCCAGGTGGTCGATTTCATGGCAGAAAGCCCGGGCCAGCAGCCCCTCGCCGGTGATTTCAAAAGGCTTGCCGTGGCGGTCCAGGGCGCGAACGGTCACTTTGTTGGGCCGCACCACATAGCCCTGGCGGCCGGGCTTGCTGAGGCACCCTTCGGGGCCGGCCTGCTCGCCCTCAGCGCTGATGATCTCGGGATTGATCAGCTCAATCAGTCCATGATCATCCTGCACATCGATCACCACCACCCGGCGCAGGATGCCGATCTGCGGGGCCGCCAGGCCCACGCCCTCGGCCTCATACATGGTATCGGCCATATCGCGCAGCAACAGCCACAGGCGCAGGTTGAACTTCTGCACCGGATGGCAGGTTTTGCGCAGCGTTTCATTGCCAAACTTCAGGATTTCCTTAACAGCCATTTTCTTTGTCTCCTTATCACGCCATCGAGGCGGGATTGATTTCCAGCAATACGTCGCAGGGCCATTCGCCCGCGGCCAATTCGCGCATGAATTCCACCGCGGCCCTGCTGTCAGGATGCTCCAGGAGCTTTACCAGCACCTGCGCCCGGTACAGCCCGCGAAGATGCGCCAGCGGCGCGTCGTCCTGGCGCATGAACAGCACGCGCCGGCGCAGGCTGGGCGTATTTTTCACATAGTCCTGCATTTTTTCCAGCAGCGCACAGCTGACGGCCTGTGCCGTTTCCATGGCTGGCGCCGTGCACAAAAGCCTTGCCATCATGGTAAAAGGGGGATACAGTCCGCGCTTGCGGCGGTCAAATTCCATATGGTAAAAGCTCCGGTAATCCTGGGCGGCCGCCGCGCGGATGGCATAATGCTGGGGGGTATAGGTCTGGATCACCACCTGGCCCGGATGGTCCGCCCGGCCGGCCCGGCCCGCCACCTGGGTGAGCAGCTGGAAGGTACGCTCCGGCGCGCGGTAGTCAGGCATGTTCAGCGTGGTATCGGCCAGCACGGCGCCCACCAGCGTGACCTCGGGAAAATCCAGGCCCTTGGCAATCATCTGGGTGCCCACCAGCACCTGGGCCTCCCGGGCCCGGAAGCTTGACAGCAGGCGCATATAGGCGTTCTTATCGCCGGTGGTATCCACATCCATGCGGATGACGCCCACGTCCGGCCAGCGCTTTTTTACCTCCTGCTCCACCCGCTGGGTGCCCACGCCGCAGGTGCGGATATAAGCACTGCCGCAGCTGGGGCAGCTGTCGGGCATGGGCACAACGCTGCCGCACCAGTGGCAGTGCAGGCTGTGGTCCACCTCATGATAGGTCATGCTCACATCGCAGTTCCGGCAGCGGATGGCCTCGCCGCAGGCCCGGCAGTTGACAAATTGGGCGTAGCCCCGGCGATTGATGAACAGCATGGCCTGACGGCCCGAGCGGATGCACCGATCCAATTTTTGGGATAATTCCCCCGAAAAAACGCCCTTGTTGCCCAGGCGCAATTCCTCGCGCATATCCACCACCGAAACCTCGGGCAGCGGGCGGTTCATCACACGGCTGCGCATTTCCAGCAACGTCAGATCGCCGCGCTCCATGCGGGCAAAGGACAGGATGGAGGGCGTGGCGCTGGCCAGCACCAGGGCAGCCCCTTCCCGCTTGCAGCGGCTTTCAGCGATCTCCCGGGCGTCGTACTGGGGAAAATGCTCGCTCTGATAGCTGCTTTCGTGCTCCTCATCGCAAACGATAAGGCCCAGGCGGTCCACCGGGGCAAACACCGCCGAGCGCGCGCCAATCACCACCCGGGCCCGCCCCAGGCGGATGCGCCGCCACTCGTCAAACCGCTCCCCCGCCGACAGTCTGGAATGCAGCACGGCGGCCACATCGCCAAAGCGGCCCCGGAACCAGGTGACCATTTGCGGGGTCAGCACAATCTCGGGCACCAGCACGATGGCGCCTTTGCCTTCTTTCAGGCATTGCCGCACCGCGCGGATGAACACCTCGCTCTTGCCCGAGCCTGTGACCCCATGCAGCAGAAAAGCGCCCTTCCCGCGCGTCACGGCAGGCAGAAGCTCGTCCAGCACTTGCCGTTGCTCCGCTGTCAGATCGGGATCAGGCGCCTGTTTCAGCGTATCCGGATAAGGGGAACGCAAAATTTCCCGTTCAATGAGCTCCGCGTATCCGCGCTTGCACAGGTCGTTCAGTCCCGCGCGCGCATCCTTGACCAGCTTGTTCAGTTCTGTGACCGGCTGCTCGCCGCCGTCGGACAAAAGCTCCAGCAGCAGGCGGCGCCTGCGGGCGTTTTTGCACGCCGCCAGCGCTTGCTCCAGCGCTTCGCCGCTGACCGTAAGGCGAGCCACGGTTTCGGTTTTCACCCGCACCCGGCCGCCCCGCATTTCGGCGGGCAGCATAAGCCGGAGCGCCTCAGCCAGGGGACAATGGGTATTTTCCGCAATTTCCCGGGCCAGGCCGATCATCTGCGGCAGCAGCACGGGATAATCCTCCAGGGGCGCGATCACAGATTTGACCTTGGCCGTATCCATGCCGGGATCCTGGGAGAAGGCCAGGATACAGCCCTCTTTCTGCCGCGGCCCAAAGGGCACGCGCACCCGCATGCCCACTTCCAGCTCCATGCCTTCGGGCACCCGGTAGGTAAACACCCGGTCCACCGCCTCATGGGCGATGTCCACAATGACCTGCGCAAACATCATGCCTTGCGCAGCGCCATCGCGCGGCTCAAAATCTCATCGGCCAGGGCGCGCTTGGTCATCAGCGGCAGTTCCTCCCGGCCTTCCCGGGTAATCAGCTCGGCAATGTTGGTATCCACATCAAAGCCGGCGCCGGGCCGGGTTACATCGTTGGCCACGATCATATCCAGGTTTTTGCTGTCCAGCTTTTCCATGGCGTGATCGGTAAGCTTTTCGGTTTCAGCGGCAAAGCCCACCAGCGTTTGGCCGGGCTTTTTTTGCTGTCCCACAGCTTTTGCCACATCGGGCGTGGGCACCATTTGCAGTGCCAGGCTGCCGTCCCCCTGTTTTTTGAGCTTTTGCGGGGCAACCTCACGGGGCCGGTAATCGGCGGGCGCGGCGGCCTGGATCACAATATCCTGATCCGGGCACAGCCGGAGCATGGCGCTCAGCAAATCTTCGGTGGTAACGACCGACACGGCTTCCACGCCGGCGGGCACATTCAAGCGCACCGGGCCGGTGACCAGCGTTACCTTTGCCCCGCGCCGCGCGGCGGCTTCCGCGATGGCATAGCCCATTTTCCCGCTGGAACGGTTGGTAATAAACCGCACCGGATCCACGGCTTCCTGGGTGGGACCGGCGGTGACCAGCACGCGCAGGCCGTCCAAATCCCTGGGCGCTGTCAGCAATTCCACACACCGTTCCACGATCTGCACAGGTTCGCTCATGCGGCCCGCGCCCTGATCGCCGCAGGCCAAATAGCCGCCCTCGGGGCCAATGGTCATCACGCCCCGGGCCAGCAGGATCTTCAGGTTTTCCCGCGTGGCGACGTTTTCCCACATGCCGGTATTCATGGCCGGGGCCAGCAGCACGGGCGCGCGGGTGGCCAGCACGGTGGTGGACAGCATATCATCGGCAATGCCATGGGCCATTTTGGCCATGATATTGGCCGTGGCCGGAGCGATGACAAACAGATCGGCCTGCTTGGCCAGCGCCACATGCTCCACCTCCCAGCGCTCGGGCCGGGCAAAGGTATCGGTAATGCAGGAATGATTGCTGAGGGTTTCAAAGGTGAGGGGCGCGACAAACTGGCAGGCGTTGGCCGTCATGATCACATGCACCTTCGCGCCCGCTTTGCGCAGCCGGGAAACGACTTCGCAGCTTTTATAGGCCGCAATGCCGCCCGTTACGCCCAGAACCACCGTTTTTCCGTCCAGTGCGCCCATGAAGCGTTAATTCTCCTCGTCTTCCAGATTGCGGCGATAGGTGAGCAGGCCGCGGTTGACTTCCTCAATGGCCAGGGTGACAGGCTTCATTTCCTTGGGCTCAATGAGCGGCTGGGCGCCGGCCACCAGCTGGCGGGCGCGCTTGGCGGCCTCGATCACCAGGGTATAACGGCAATCCACCTTCTGGGACAGTTCCACGATTCCGGGCTTATTGACAGACATAAAGATTTCTCCTCCAAATTTTTATTCCTCGACCACCGGGAAATAGCGGCAGGAACGCTGCTTTTCGGCATTTACGATGCCCTGCAGCGTTTGATACGCCACCTCCAGGTCGTCGTTGACCACAAGATACTGATACCGATCCTTGAGCGCCACCTCTCCCCGGGCGTTATGCAGCCTGCGCTCGATTTCCTCCCGGGTTTCCGTGCCGCGGCCCTCCAGCCTGCGGCGCAGCTCGCCAAAAGACGGCGGCAGGATAAACACCGATACGCAGCCGGGCATCTTTTCCATCACCTGCAGCGCCCCCTGGGGATCGATATCCAGCATGACGCTGCGTCCCTTTTCCAGGGCGTCCAGCACGGGCTGACGGGGCGTGCCGTACATATGGCCATGCACATCGGCATGCTCCAGGAAGCCGTCCTTGCCAAGCATTTCCAGAAACTGTTCCTCGGTAACAAAGCAGTAATCCCTGCCCTCCACCTCGCCGGGACGCGGGGCGCGGGTGGTATAGCTCACAGAAAAGGTCATGGAACCGTCAGCGCTCAGCACCCGGTTGTACAGCGTGCCCTTGCCGGCGCCGGAGGGCCCGGATATCACCAGCAGCATTCCCTTTCGTGCCTCTCGCATCGCTATCTTTCTCCTTCGTTTTCGCTTTGCAGCCGGGCGGCCACCGTTTCAGCCTGCAGCGCGGAAAGGGCGATCATGCCATTTTCCAGCACCAGCACGCTGCCGGCCTTGTGCCCCGCCGTGCCGTCGATCAGGCGTTTTTCCTCCCGGGCGTCCTGTACCGCCCGCCGGGCCGGCGCGCTGTCGGCGTTCACCACGGCCATTACCCGATCGGCCGCCACCATATTGCCGTAGCCCATATTGATCAGCCGCATGGCTCACTCCACATTCTGTATCTGTTCGCGCAGCTTTTCGATTTCGGATTTGGCATCCACCACCAGCTTGGCAATATCGCTGTCCAGCGCCTTGCTGCCAATGGTGTTGACCTCCCGGTTCATCTCCTGCACCAGGAAGTTAAGTTTGCTTCCGCACGGTTCGGTATCCATCAGCTTATAGGCTTGCCGGATATGGCTGCTGAGACGGCTCAATTCCTCGTCAATGGCGGCGCGGTCAGCAAAGAGGGCCACCTCCTGCACCACGCGCTGCTCATCGGGCGCCACCACGCCAAGCTCGGCAATGCGCTGCAGCAGCCGCTGGCGGTAATCCAGCACCACGTCGGGCGCGCGCTCCGCGATCCGCAGCCGCAGCTTTTCAAGCAGCTCCAGATGCAGCGCCAGGTCGGCTTTCAGCGCGTCGCCTTCCCGCGTGCGCATGGCGTCCACATCCCGGAGGGCGTCGGCCAGCACAGCGGACAAGAGCGCCCAGACGGTCTCCCTGTCCTCCTCATTTTCGGTGACGGTGAGCACATCGGGCATTTGGGCATACTGGGCCAGCGGCACATCATTCACGGCGCCGGTGGCAGCGCTCAGCTGCTCCATGGCGTCCTTATAGGCCGCCGCCAAGACAGGATCGCACACCACGCGGCGGGCATCGGGCCGGGCGTTGCGGTAGGTAACGAACACGTCGGCATGCCCGCGGCCCAGCGTTTCGGCAATCTGCCTTCGCATCTGTTCCTCGGCAAAGCCCAGGTGACGCGGCAGCCGAAGCGCCACATCCAGAAAACGGTGGTTGACGGTTTTGACCTCCACCGTCATTTCGCGCCCGTCCGCCGCCCGCTGGCAGCGTCCGTAACCGGTCATGCTTCGCATAGCATCCCCCTCCCCATGTAACAACTTATTATATCATAAAAAAAGCGGTCTGAAAAGACCGCTTGTCAAAATTGCCATGATCGGGCGTTCGGTCATTTGGCCGCGCGCTTGTTGAAGATCACGTTGATGATGATGCCCAGGATCAGGCCGGTGGCGATGGAGCTGATGGTGACGGCGCCGAAGTTCAGGGTCAGGCCGCCGATACCGGGCACCAGGATGGCCGCCACAACAAACAGGTTGCGGTTGTCATTCAGGTCCACGGGCTGGAGCATTTTGAGGCCGGATACGGCAATGAAGCCGTACAGGGCGATGCACACGCCGCCCACGATGCAGCTGGGAATGGAGTTTACGAAGCACACGAAGGGATCAAAGAAGCTGAGCACGATGCAGTACACGGCGGCGATGGCAATGGTGGAGATGCTGGCGTTGCCGGTGATGGCCACGCAGCCCACGGACTCACCGTAGGTGGTGTTGGGGCAGCCACCGAAGAAGCTGCCGATGATGCTGCCCACGCCGTCGCCGATCAGGGTGCGGTCCAGGCCGGGGTCGGTG
>JAFUGB010000208.1 GCA_017469605.1 Clostridia bacterium | reverse complement strand
TCCGCCTCCTCAAAAAAATGCAGGTTCTGCCGCTGCACATTTTCCACCAATGCCAGCAATGCGCTTTCAGCGTCGTCCGCAGGCAGGATAAAGGCTTCAATATGGGTATGTCCCAGCAGCTTGCAGGCGCGAAAGCGGCGTTCGCCCATGATCAGTTCATATCCGCTGGCCAGCGGCCGCACGGTAACGGGCTGCAAAAGTCCGTTTTGCCGAATGGACGCCGCCAGCTCCATAAGGGCGAAGTCGTCAAACTCCGTCCTGGGCTGCATTCGGTTGCTTGTAATGGTATCCATGGCCAGCCAGCAAAGCTGGCGTCCGGCGGTTTGTATTGCTGTATTCGAGCGCATAAGCGCCTCCGGTTCATCAAATTTAGGGGGCGCAGCGCCCGAAAAGCGGCCTCCCTCTTGCCCCTTTCCGGGCAGGGCCCGCGCCCTTGACTCTTTGTTTCTATATAAAAAGGCGGCCTCCTGCATGGGAAGCCGCAGTTTCGTTCGCCAAAAAACACCGATTATTTTGTATTTCCCGACGCTTCGCCAATTTGCCCCAGCGGTTCTTTGGCGGGCGTGCCGCTTTTGCGCGGATATGGGCGAAGGGTTTTTTTCAGTTTGACGAAGGGCTGCACGTAATGCTCCCGGCCCGCAATGGGCAGCCGCAGCAGCGGCTCGGCCTTTGCGCCCAGGATATGGGCGGCCTTTTCCCCGCTTTTCAGCTCCTCCGTCACCGCGGGCCCCTTCCAGCACAGCGCGCGCCCGCCCAGGCGCACGAAGGGCAGCAGGTATTCGCATAGCACGTTCAGCGGCGCCACCGCCCGGGCCACCGCCAGGTCAAAACGCTCCCGCAGATCGCCGCGGGCGGCATCCTCGGCCCGGGCATGCAGCACCGTTACGTTGCCAAGCGCCAATTCCTCGGTCACCGCCCGCAGAAAATCACAGCGTTTGCGCTGGGAATCAAGCAGCGTGACCCGCAGGTCAGGCCGCGCAATGGCCAACGGCAGCCCCGGAAAGCCCGCGCCGCTGCCCACATCGATGAGCGAGGCGCCCTGCGGAAACCACTGCGCCTGTGCCAGGGGAAGCAGCGAATCGCCATAATGGCGCAGGGCCATCTCATTTTCCGGCACGTTGGTCAAATCCATGCGTCCGTTCCATTGCAGAAGCAGGGCATGGTAGGCTTCCAGCCGACGGCAGGCGCTGTCATCCAGGGTAATATCAGCGTTCTTTAAAATCAGCTTCAGGTCCTCAATCATCGTTTTCCTCCGCACGAATCCGCAGCAATTGCAGCATGGTTTGCTCCAGCGCCCCTTCCAGCGGCAATTGTCCGCTCTTGACCAGGTATTCAGTCCGCATGCAGGCATCGCTCATGGCATGCAGCTGCTCCTCCGTATACCGGGCCACCTGGTTATACAGCTGGCGCACGGCAAAGGCCGGCGCGCCGATTTGGGCCGCGATGGCGTCGGGCTGCATGCCGCCCGCCCGCAAAAGCTTCACCGAAAGCAGCCTGCGGCATTCGCCCTGCAGCAGCGCCAGCAGCATGAGCGGCTCTTCGCCGTCCTTCTGCAAAGCGTGCGCCAGTGTGAAGGCCCCCTTGGCGTCGCCCCGCACCAGGCTGCCCGTCAGGTCATAGACCCGATAGGCCGTGGTACGGCTGCATACGGCGTCGATATCCTCGGGTAAAATCTCCTGCCGCTCTCCGACATAGGCCGCCAGCTTTTGTATTTCTCCCGACAGGGCGTACAGCTCCGTCCCCGCCGTAAAGGTCAGCCGCTGGCAGGCGGCCGCGCTGATCTGCTTGCCCAGCTTTTTCAGCGTCTGGGCGATCCAGCGGGTCATCTCCCGGTCGTCCAGCGGGGTGAACTGGACGATCTCGGCGGTCTTTTTCAGCTGCGTATACAGCTTTTTCCGGCCATCCGCCTTGTCCCGCACATAAAAAACAATACAGGCAGTCTCTGGCGGGTTTTTCAGGTATTCGGCCAGGGCGGCGGCATTGCGGCTTTCATCATAGCCCTTCGCCTTTCCCTGGAGCATGCCGCACTCCTGCACCACCACCAGGCGTTTATCGGCCATGAACGGCAGCGTTTCGGCGGCGGCAATCAGCGTGTTGGCGTCCGGATCGGTGAGCCGGGTCTCGTTCATATCCTCCAGCCCCGCCGGCAGCAAAAGCTTGCGCAGGGCGTCCAGCGCCGAGCGCTTGATATATTCCTCCGGCCCCTCCAGCACATAGCAGGAGGCGGTCTTTCCCTGACCGATCTGCTCAAAAAAGATCCGGCGTTCCATGGAATCCCCTCATTTCAAAAAACAGCGCAGCGCTGCCTGTCCATCCCGCGCTGTCAATGTTAAAGCGCCGCCCGCGTTGGTATCATATACCGGAACGCCGGCTGCCGCAAGTCTTTCCAGCGTGGCGGCGCTGGCTTTACGGGTGCTGATCAGCGCCAGGCTGGGCGAAACCCGATCCAAAAAGGGCTGCCCCGTGCTGAACGCCGAGCCATGGTGCGCCACCCGGAGCACCTGGGCCGGTTGGGCGGCCCGCAATTCATACGGGCCGCTTACATCGCTCATCTGCAAAAGCGATACGCCATCCAGATCAATCAGCAGCGCCAAGGCAAAGTCATTGCCATTCCCCAGGGGATTGCCCCCGCCTTGCTCCGGCCACAGCACATCCAGGGTTACACGGTCGGTGCCCAGCGAATCCCCGGCGGAAATCGTCCTGATTTCGATTCCGGCCCTCCGCGCCTGGTCCAGCACCTGGCGGCAGGATTCCGCCACCGGCGTAACCAGCGCTTCTGTGGACAGATACACCGTGCCGATGGGGACGCGCTGGCGCAGAAGCTCCCCCAGCCCCAGCGTATGATCGGCATGCAGGTGCGACAGGATCACCATATCCGCCCGCCGGCCCTCGGAAAGCAGATAGCTCGCCACATCCCCTCCGTTTTCGCCCACATCGATCACGATGGTCCTGTCGCCGTCCTCAATCACCGCGGCATCGGCGCTGCCCATACTGAACTGGATATATCGCACGGCGGTATTGCGGGTAAGCAGCATAACCCCCGCACTGCCTGCCAGCAGCAGGAAAACCGCCGCGGCGCGGGTAACCGTCCGGAAGCCCACATACCGGGTGCACAGCACCAGCGCCGCCACAGCGGCGATCATGGCATAAAAGGGCAGGCGCGGCACGGTGAAAGCGGCAAAAGGCAGGGACCCGCTCCACCGCACGGCAGCGGTGAGCAGGGTACAGAGCAGCGACGCCACTTTTCCCAGCAGCAGGCCGGGCGCCATCCAAACAAAGCTGACCGCCAACGCCAGCAGCATGAGCGGCAGCAGCACAGTGACCAGCGCCACAATGATCGGGCTGAAAATCAGCCCCGCCAGCGACAGCCGATGATAATACCAAGCCACCGGCAGTGCCGCCCCCAAAGAAGCGCACAGCGTGGAGCCGTATGCCTGCGCCAGCCTGCGCAGCCAGGGGCGCCGCACCCGGCGCGCGCGGCAGTTCACCCGGTCGCCCAGCATAATCAGCCCCAGTACAGCGCCAAAGGACATCTGGAACCCGGCAGACAGCAGATCAATGGGCCGCAGCAGCAAAATAACCAGAAACGCCGTGGCCAGCGCCGTCAGCTGATCGGTCCGGCGGCGGACAATATGCCCGGACTGGATATAGGCCATCAGCAACACCGCCCGCAGGATGGCGGCCTGCATGCCTGCCAGAAAACCGTACAGCATCAGCAGCACCGCGCTGACCGCCGTCAGCACCGCCTGGGAGGGCGAAAAGCGGCGCAGCAGCGCCAGGATGCAGGAAAACAAAATCATCACATGCAGGCCTGACACAGCCAGCACATGGGCCACGCCCGCCAGGCGAAAGCTTTCGGCCAAATCCTCCGGCAGATCGCTTTTATCGTTCAATATCAGCGCGGCCGCCAGCGATCCGTGCTCACCCAGCAGCGCGTCCAGGCGAACGCGCAGCCCCTTCCGCAGGCGCAAAAGCACATTGCCGAAAGTCGTTTGGCCCTGGGGCGCCAGCGTCATGCCGTCGCAGCCCGTAATGCCCAGCTCCACGCCCTTTTGCAGCAGGTACAGCCGGAAATCAAAGCCATGCGGATTGCTCTGCCCCATAGGATGATAAACATTGCCGGTAAAGGTGACGGTCTGTCCGTCCATCGGCAGGGGCGCATCCGGCGTTTGGGGCCAATAGGTCCAGTAGGCATCATAGGCTTGCCGGACGCCGGCCAGACGGACGCCGGTGAGGTACACCGCTACCCGGCCATCCTTTTCCCGCACGACAGCTTCCCCGTTCACCCGGGCGCTGACGGCATAGCTTCCCGCAGGCGGCAGCACAGGCTGGGCCGCCCCGCACCGCAGCAGGCCCAGCAGCACCGCCGCCGCCATGCAGGGCAGGTAAACCGATTTCCGCAGGCCCCGCAGCAGCAGGCCGCACAGCAGGCAAATCCCCAATCCGGCCAGCCACAGGGCAGCGCCCCGCACCTTCCAGCCCAGGAAAATGCCCGTGCCAAAAGCCAATGCCAGGTGCACCAGCCAGCGGCGCGGACGGTAGGACAGCATATCAAAAGGACAAGGTCAGCCCGGCTTCGGCCAGCGCTGCCCGCGGAAACGCTTCGCGCCCCTGGCGCAGCAGGGTATCAAGCTCACTGCCCGGCGTAAAATGGGTGAGCAGCAGATGGCGCGCGCCGGCCTCCCGGGCAGCTTCGGCCGCCAGGCGGCTGCTCAGATGGGGCTTGCTTTCGGCCCAGAGGGCGTCGGTAAAGCAGGCGTCGGCCAGCAGCAGATCACAGCCTTGCGCAAACGCCGCCAGCCCCGCGCAGGTATTGGTATCGCCCGTATAGCAGAAAACCTTTCCCATTCCCTCGAACCGGGTGGCATAGGCAGGCACCGGATGCCGCGTGGGCAGCACCGTCATTTTCAGGCTGCCAATCATGCCGCCCTGGCCCAAATCCCTTAGATCAAAGGCATCGGAAAGCAGGCCGCGCACGCCGGCGGGCTCCATGGGCGCGTATACCGGAAGCTTCGGTTTTCCCTGTATGCGATAGATCAGGGGCAGCATATCGCTCATATGGTCATAATGCAGGTGGGACAGCACAATGGCATCCAATTCCTCCGGCGGCAGGATCGCCGTCAGTGCCGCCAGCGTACCCGTACCGCAGTCCAGAAGCACACGGGTATCCCCGGCCTCCAGCAGATAGCCGCTGCACGCGCCACCCGCCGCGGGATAGGGACCGTTACAGCCCAGTACGGTCAGTTTCATCGGCAGACTCCTTTCCAAGATACCCGCGCAGCGAAAACACGCAGGCCGCAAAGCAAACGATCAGCAGTCCCAGCGTCAGGCTGATTTCCCGGGAGGACAGCAGCAGCACCACCGCGTTATACAAGCCATGCAGCAGCGCGCTGCCCCAATAGCCGTGCCGGACATAGCCCAGGCCCAGCACCGCGCCCAGCAGGACCAGCGCGGGAAAGGCTTCCCAGCGAAAGTGCAGGGCGGCAAAAATCACCGCGGCGATCCACACGCCCGCCCTGGGGAACCGTCTGCGCAGCGCGTTTTGAACCAGTCCCCGGAAAAACAACTCCTCGCACAGGGCGGGGATCACCGCCACCGCCAGCAGCGCCGCCGCCCATTGGAGCGCCGAGCGGGCCCGCGGCAGGTCTTGGGCGCTTCCTGTATAGCCGGTGGCGGAATACAGCAGTTGGGCCCATAGCGTGGCGATCACCGATACCATCACCGTTCCGCTGACCGCCAACAGCACGCTGAAGCTGGCGGCGGGCCACCCGGGCGCAAAACAGCTGTTCCGGAACGCCCGCAGCCGGGCGGGCCGGGCGGCCAGGATCAAAAGCGCGGGCAGGGCAAAGGTAAAAACCTGCTGCACGGCATTGACCCCGTACACCGCCAACGCGTCCGACGTATCCGAAAAAAGGCGAAGGTACAGCAGCGTGCCGCCCACAACGCCCAGCGCGGCGCAGAGCAGCGCTCCGATCCAGCACAGCGCTGCGCGCCCTTTACTCCAGCTCATACACGCCACCCACATGGTCGCGCCAGGCCATGTCCACCATGATGTCGCGGCCGATCACCAGGCCATGGGCCTGCATGGCCTCGCACACCGTACGCATGGCCAGCTCCGGCGTATTGTTCTCATGGCTCAGGTGCCCCAGCACCACGTGGCGCACGCCGGTCTGGTACAGCATCCACAGCGCTTCGGCGCAGGCCTCGTTGCTCAGATGGCCGTGCCGTCCCAGGATGCGGCTTTTCAAGGCCGCGGAGTAGCGCTCATTGGCATGCAGCATATCAATATCATGATTGCTTTCCAGCACCAGTATATCCACGCCGCTGAGGGCATCGTATACCTTGGCGCTGAAGTATCCCATATCGGTGGCGGTGGCCACGCTGCACGCGCCGCAGTATACCCGATAGCCCACGGGATCGGCGGCGTCATGGGGAATGGCAAAGGGCATAACGGAAAAATCGCCCAGGAAAAAGCTTTCGCCTGTCTCAAACTCCCGGTGCAGAGATGGCGCAATAGTGCCTACCTGCCTTTCCATGGCTGCCCAGGTGCGGGCGTTGGCATAGACCGGCAGATGATATTTTCGGCTCAGGATGCCCACGCCTTTCACATGGTCGCTGTGCTCATGGGTAACCAAAATGCCGTTCAGCGTTTCGGGCAGGATGCCAATGCTGTTCAGCGCCTCGCTGACCGCGCGGCCCGACAGCCCGGCGTCAATCAGGATGCGGGTGCCGCCCGCTCCCACAAACAGCGCATTCCCGCTGGAGCCCGAAAAGAGAGGACAAAAAGTAAATCGCATTTCCTTGTTCCTTTGGTGCAAAATTACAGCAATATTATAGCCTTTTTTCCCCTGCGGCGCAACCAATAAAAAAAGGCCCGGAATTTCCGGGCCGGAAGCAGTCAACCAATTAAGCTTCAGCGGGAGCGCCCACGGGGCACACGCCGGCGCAAGCGCCGCAGGAGATGCACTTATCGGCATCGATTTCATACTTGCCATCGCCTTCGCTGATGGCACCCACGGGGCACTCGCCTTCACAGGCACCGCACATGATGCATTCTTCACTAATCTGATAAGCCATATTTCTTTTCCTCCGTTTTAATCAAGAATTAAGGTGTTATTCGCTCCTTATGGCATCATGATAGCACGCGGTTCCTTGGTAAGTCAACACAAACCTGTATTCAATATTGACTTAGCTTTTTCTAACTTTTTTATTGCAGCGGCTTTAGTTTTTCCATGTCCAGATGGTAATAGTGGGTGGCCGACCGGAGGCTCTCCCGGAAGGACATGAGCTGGTCCACCGTAAGCACCTGATAGCCCCGCGCCTTGATCTCGGGCAGGATGCTTTTGAGGGCCTCCACCGTGGCGGCATGGGTATCATGGAACAGGATGATGGCGCCATTGCGCAGCTGGCCGATCACCTCGTTATAGATCTTTTCGGCGTTTTGGGTTTCCCAATCCCGGCTGTCGATGGTCCAGGTGGCAATATACATGCCCAGGGCGTTGCACGCGCTATAGGCGGTGGGGCCCACCCGGCCATAGGGTGGCCGGAGCCACTTGGCCGTGGTGCCGGTCTGCTCCAGCACGATGTTCTGGCACAATTCCAGATTGCGCACGATGGCGTTGGCGTCCATCTGATTCAGATCATTATGCCGCCAGGTATGCAGCCCCACCTCGTTGCCGCTGTCGTATACCGCCTTCACCAGTTCACGGCTCTGGTCCATGGCGGCGCCCACCATAAAAAAGGTGGCCCGGCAGTCATTTTCCGCCAGGATATCCAGTACCGGCTGGGTATAATCCCCCGAAGGGCCGTCGTCAAAGCTCAGGGCCACAGCAGGCTGGATGCGGGGATCAAGGGGGGCGGCATCGGAGCGCCTGGCCCCGTCAGACTGGACGATGATGGCCGGGACGCGCCCCTCGGCCTTTGCCAGGGGGCAGAACAGCAGCAGCGCGGCAAGCAGGCAAAGCATCTTTAGCATCCGGAATTGATCCTCCTATTCCTGGCTGAACGCATACATGCCGATGGCGGCCGCCACCGACAGGTTCAGCGAATCGATCTCCGCGTTATGGGGAATGCGCACGGGCTGTCCCAGGCGGGCAAACTCCGGCGGAAGGCCGCTGCCCTCATTGCCCATGATCAGGGCAAAGGGCGTCCGCCTGCCTGTCGCGCCCTGGCTGAGGGGCACCGAGGCATCCAGCATAAAGGGATAGCACATATGATCGGGAAATTGTGACCGGTACGCGTCAAAATCATCGTAATACCGAAGATTCAGTCCGAAAATCGCCCCCATGCTGGCCCGGACCACATGGGGATCAAAGGCGTCGGCGGCCGGGCGGATGACGGCGATATCCCGATAGCCAAAGCCCAGCGCCGTGCGCAGCATGGTGCCCAGGTTGCCCTTGTCCCCGGGATGATGCAGCACCAGGTGATTGCCGCCGGTCAGCTCGCCCTGGAATTTATCAAACACCACGGCCGCAAAGCAGTTTTCCTTGCCCGATACGCGGCTGAGCGCTTTATCGGCGGTCTCCTCCCGCACGTGATGGGCCTGGCACAGCGCCCGGAGCGCGGTCAGGCCCTCGCTGTTCCCGGCCCTGGAGGATACCAGCAGCCGTCTGGCCAGCTCCGGCCGCTTCTGCATCAATTGACTGGCCGGGAAAAGCCCCAGGGCATAGCTGTAATCAAGATCGCGGGAATAGGCTTCAAGGCTGGGCATGGCCGTCCTCCTTTTCCAGAATGGTTTTAAGCTCGCTGAGCTGCCCAATCACAAAATCGACGGGCAGGTCCGCCGGCACCGGCCGGCCGCAGGGATTCAGGAAGCAGGTTTTCATGCCGCATCCGATGCCGCCCGCCATATCGGAGGTCAGGCTGTCCCCCACCATGAGGATCTCATCGGGCCGCACCGCCTGCGCCCGGCCCGCGTTCAGCCGCGCCATGCTTTTTTCAAAGAACACCGGCGACGGCTTCTGCGCGCCGATCTCCTCCGAAATAAACAAATGCTGAAAATAGGGCAGATACCCCGCCAGCTCCAGCCGCGACCGCTGCTGGGCAAAGGGACCGTTGCTGGCGGCGCACACGGTATAGCGCTCCGCCAGCCAGGGCAGCAGTTTGCCGGCCCCAGGCACCGGGATGGCGCTGCCCAGCAGCGCGTTCCGGAAATAGATTTCAAAGGCGCGGCCGTCAGCCCGGATGCCAAGCCGTTCAAAAACCGCCTGCCAGCGCAGGTCAATGAGCTGTTCCCGAAGGATTTCGCCCCGCTCTATCTGCCACCAAAGCCTGTTATTGACCTGCTTGAACACCACGAACATGCCCTCCTCATAGGGAGGCAGGCCAAAGCGTTCAAATCCCGCCCGCATGCACGCCCGCACGAAAGCGTCAAAATCCAGCACCGTGCCGTCGATATCCAAAAACACCGCCTTGATCATGCCTTCCCGTCCTCCAGCAGCAGGCCGATTATGCGGATGGCTGTCTGTTTGCCGTTTTCCCCCACCTCGCCCACAGGGCCCACGCAGGAGGGGCAGCCATGCTCGCAGCCGCAGTCCCGGGCAATGAGCCGGGCATGCAGCAGCAGCGTATCGCGCATTTTATAGGCTTTTTCCGAAAGGCCCACGCCGCCGGGGCAGTTGTCATACAGGATCAGCGTGGGCTGCTGTGTAAAGGGGCACTTGACCTGGTAGCTCACCGCCACGTCCCGCGGCGAGCACATCAGGTACAGCGGAGAGACGATGCGCAAAAGGTTGGCGATGCCCATCATGCCGTTTTGCAGGGTATCTTTATCAAACAGCGCGGCGTATTCATCCTTCAGCGTCCACCAGACTGCCGTGGTGTGCATTTCGCTCTCGGGCAGCATCACCGGACCAAAGCCCAGGTTTTCGCCGGTATCAAACTTCATTTTTTTAAACAGCTTGGTAATGGCCGTCACCTTCACCTCGCCCCAGGCGGCGTTCTCCTTTTCCTCGGCAATGTCCAGCAGGCTCAGGCTCACGTTCAGGTCCGCGTCGGTATAATAATCCACCTCCACCCGCCGCACAAAAGCCTTGCAGGCATCCCAATCCAGCTTTTCCACCTGGTATTGCTGGCCTTCATGCAGATAAATGGCGTTTTCATGCAGCAGCATGGGCACGGTAAAGCGGTCCATCTCTCCGATGATGCGCACGTGCGCCGGGTCAGTGATATCGTTGATCAGGAAATTTTCGGTCATGGCCGTGCGCAGGCTGATTTCGCTGGCCGGGAATTCCTCGGCCTGCCAGTGCCAGGTATCGCCCACGTGGCGCACGATTTCGGCATCCTCCAGGAATTCCCGCATTTCCTCGGCCCCGGGCGCACCGCCCAGCGTTTCGCCGTCCCGGAAGGGCAGCTCATAGGCCGCGCACTTAAAGTGATTGAGCAGCACGTACAGGTTATCGGGATTGAGCAGCGCGTTTTCGGGCGACTGGCTGAAAAAATACTGGGGATGGGTCACGATAAACT
>JAFUGB010000207.1 GCA_017469605.1 Clostridia bacterium | reverse complement strand
GGAGCATCCCTGGCATTATCGCAATAAAGTTTACATGCCGGTGGCTGGAACGAGTGATATTCCGCAAATTGGCTATTACGCGCAGCGGAGCCATCGGGTGATTGATACGGATACATGCCTCCTGTCTCAGGAGGCGAACGACAGGGCGTGCCGGGCTGTGCGCCAGTGGATGGTTCAGGAAAAAGTGACGCCCTATCAGGAAGAAACGCATACCGGGTTGATCCGCCATGTGATGACAAGAATGAACCGCCGCGGCCAGCTGATGCTGGTGCTGGTCATCAATGGGAAAAAGCTTGAAAAAGCTGACAGCCTGCTGCGCATGCTTCGCCAGGAGGTGCCTGAGATGGTATCCTTCTGTATTTCTCCCAATGAAAAACGCGGAAACGTGATCCTGGGTGACCGTTATCGGGTACTTTGGGGGGAAGAACGGTTGGAAGACGAGCTGTGCGGCAGCCGCTTTCTTTTATCGCCCCTTTCTTTCTTTCAGATCAATCCCGCCCAAACACAAAAGCTGTATCAAACCGCTCTGGAATTTGCGGACTTGCGGGGCAACGAAACGGCAGCTGACCTGTATTGTGGAGCGGGTACCATATCGCTGATGCTTGCGCAAAAAGCCTCGCGGGTGATCGGCATTGAAATCGTTCCTGACGCTGTGAAGGACGCCCGGGCCAATGCCGGGCTGAACGGCGTTGAAAACGTATCCTTTATCTGCGGAGCCGCCGAAGAAGTGCTTCCGCGGCTGGTACGCGACGGAATGCGGCCGGATGTGATCGTCCTCGATCCGCCCCGAAAGGGAGCGGAAAAAGCCGTCCTTGACGCGATCATTGCCTGCGGTCCCAGCCGCGTGGTATATGTAAGCTGTAATCCGGCCACCCAGGCGCGGGATGTCCGCATATTGGCCGATGGAGGCTATCACGCGATCAAGTGCCAGCCGGTGGATATGTTCTGCCAGACGGCGGGGGTAGAGACGGTAGTTTCATTGATTCAAGCCACGTAGAGGCTGTATGCAACTTGCACCACCAAAAGAAGGACTTTATTTCAGTGCCTTATGAGTCAAAAGATGCGGAGTATCTGGAAAAAGAAGAATAAAACATCTAAAATAGTAAGTTGTGGAGGTCATAAAGTGATTGAGATAAAAGAAACGACTGTTGAGGATATCAAATTAGTCCAACAGCTTTGGGATGATGGGGATGTCATGAAGTTTGTCGGATTTCCAGACGGGTTACATGAAACTGGTGAAGGAATGAATAATTGGCTTCAATGGATCGAGTCAAACAGGCCAGGTTTAAATCACTATTCAATATTCGAAGACGGGAAATACTGCGGAGAATCATTCTATGAGATCGACGCAGAGCATAAAAGCGCTGCTTTGGATATCAAACTATTTGGATTTGCCCGAGGACGGGGAATTGCAACGGCAGGGCTCTCCTATGCGATCAAAGAAGCATTTCAAAATGGTGCAGAGATAGTTTGGGTCGATCCGAACCCTGAAAACGTAAAAGCAATCGCATTGTACAAGAGATTGGGGTTTCAACAGAAAGACTTTCCAGAATATCTTGTATCCGATGACGAAGCGCCAAGCTCCATCTATATGGAGCTTAGAAAAGACTGATTTCATACTTGAATGAAAGATTGTCGATATGTTTCGCTGCTTATAGCCAGTCGAAAATGTAATGTTGTTCATAAAATGAAATATTTTATTTAGAGCGGCTTCAGCGCAGGTTGCCTGTGCTGAAGCTTTTATTTTGAAATCATGTTGCAATGAATAACCGTGCTTTCGTCTAATAAGTGAAAGGGGGAAGAGACGATCGTGGAAACCGTCAAGGGCCCAGAAAGCATGGAGGAAAGATTGGAACGCATGGTAAGCATGTACCAGCTTTCCTTGCTTCGTCTCTGCTATGCGTATTTGCATGACGAGGAGATGGCAAAGGATGCGGTGCAGGAAACCTTTATAAAAGCTTACCGGCATATGGATCAATTCCGGGAAACCTCCTCCGAAAAGACCTGGTTGAGCAGGATCGCCATCAATGTGTCCAAGGATATGCGCCGCTCGGCGTGGTTCAAGCATGTTGATCGCAGCATAACCCTGGATATGTTGCCTGAATCGGCTTGTCCCGCTACCGAAGAGCATAGAAACCTGACTGCGGAGATCATGAATTTGCCCCCAAAGCTTCGGGAAGCCGCGCTGCTGTGTTGGCTTCAAGAAATGAGTTATTCGGAGGCTGCCGAAGCGCTGGAAATTACACACCAGGCAGTCAGCGGCCGCTTGGACCGGGCACGAAGAAAACTGCGCAAGGCGTTGGAAAGGAGCGAAGACCATGACCCTGCATGACGAACAGGAAAAGATCCAAAAGGCAATGAATGAGACGCTTTCAGGGCTACAGGGCGATCCATGGCTTGCACAGCGTGTCCTTGCAAATGTGAAAGGAGATATCAAAATGAAAAAGAGGATTTCTGTGAGCGCTGCAATCGTAATTACCTTGCTCTCTGTTTCTATTCTGGCACTGGCTGCTTCCGACTGGGTGGGTATTGGCGAATTTCTGGGAAAAATTGTGGGCGGTTGGACTGTAAATGAGCAAGCTATCGTTAAACCACTGGAGCAGAAATATAGCGGCGCCATGCTGGATCTGACCGTTACAGAAGCGTACTGGGCTGAGGATGGCCTGTCCATCGTAGTAAAAGTTGATGCAAAATCCGAAGATCAGCTACCGTTCTATTCCTTTGAAGATGGCTTGCTGGATGAGGAAGGCAATATAACGGATTTCATTGAAATAGACGGCGAAAAAATGAAGCTGGATGATTGGCGGCAAGGCCGCGATATGATCCGTTGTGAAGTTCGCCCCGAAGGCGAGGGATGGAGCTGGTATCAACGAACGGATGAGGGCCTTTTCCTTGTTGTAACCGAATGGAATGTGGATGGTGATGCGATGAAGAAAGGAGCATTACTGGAATTTGGTTATTCTTGCGAGAACATGCAAACAGGTGAAACCGATTACGGTGTGCTGAATGTGGAGCTTCCGCCCATGAGCGTGCAGCAGGGCCACAAATAAAATAGGTTCAAACAAAAAAACTGACAGGGTGATATGGACCGTTTCCGCGGGAAACGGTCCATATTGCATTTCTTCAACCCACTTTTTTATGGCCCACAGTGAGAAAGACCATATCCAAAGATAATAATAACCAATTTATAAATATGAGAATCATAGTGATAATTCATGAACAGAATTAAAGTATATGGCCAGAGTTGATAGCTAATTTCCATGGTATTTATAATAATTATGAATTTTACAAATCGATTGCCTACATTTATTATATAATCATCAGGAAATTCCGTAACGCGCGCGATCGACGGAAATCTGAACCTATCGAAGAAAACAGAAAAACAAAATAAGGAGGCTCTGATTATGAAAAAGAAATTAGGTCTGCTGTTGGTTCTGGTGATGTTGATTTCAGCGATCGGTTTTACCGCCGTGGCGGAAGACGCCGCAACAGCTCCTGTTATCGGTCCCGATATGCTGGTAGGCATGGAAATCGACGCTTCCCAGTTCACGCTGGCCACATCCGGTGCCAAGGTCACCGCTGCTGAGATCAAGATCGATGCCATCGCCGGCAAGTACGCAAAGGTATACGGTGAAATCTATCCCGTGGATCCCGAAGCCTTCAACATTGAGTTTGCCATTGTGCTGCCCTATGCATGGAACAGCAAGGCCATGCAGTTTGGTGGCGGCGGCTACAGCGGCAGCATTCAGATGGACCTGCTGGGCAACACTTCTTTCGGCACCACTTCTCCCTTCCAGCAGGGCTATGTATGCTTCAGCGATGATTCCGGCCACCAGGGAGGCGACTCCAACGATGCCACCTTTGCGCTGAACGATGAAGCCCTGCTCAACTGGGGCCATGAGCACATCTTGAAGAGTTACGATGCCATGCAGGCCATTGTAAGCGCATTCTACGGGAAAGCCCCCGACCTGGTATACTGGAATGGCAACTCCACCGGTGGCCGCGAGGCCCTCTCCTGCGCCACCCGATATGGCAAGTACTATGATGGAATCATCTGCAACAATCCCACCGCCAACTACATTGGCCTGCGTCTGTGGGGCGCCGTTATCTCCTCCAACGTGTACGCTTCCTATGATGCCGAAACTTATCCGCATTCAGACGGCTTCATCCCCGAGGATATCGTAAAGGCAATCTCCGCTGATGCCATCGCCCGTTATGACGCTCTGGACGGACTGGAAGACGGCGTGGTTTCCAACATCTGGGCCGCTCGCGCTCAGAAGGAGGATTTCCTGGCTGAAATCAAGGAAAAGTACGGGCTGAATGAAGCGCAGATGAAAACCCTGGATATTTATGAGAACGGCTATAAGCTCAATTACTCCCTGTCCAACGGCTTCACCACCTATGGCGGCTACACCGCACTGGAAGGAGGCGTGATGGATCTGGGTCCCGATGAGGTCCCTCGTGATCCTCTTGACACCGAGTTCAACGTGCATCATGGCGACCGTGCAGACCAGAACTTCCGTTACTTGGTTGCCCGTGATCCCAGCTTTTCCATCCTGAAGGATGTGGAGGACTGGACCGATTTGCAGGGCGATATTCTGGAGCGCACCCTGTGGGTATCGGAGAATATCGATTCCAACAGCGCCAACTTTGATGATTTCATTGCTCACGGCGGCAAGCTGATCCTGACCAGCGGCTGGTATGATACCAGCGTTGCTCCCTTTCAGATCAAAGCCATGTATAATACCTATGTGGATAAATACGGCCGGGAGACCGTGGATTCCTTCTGCAAGTATTACATCGTGCCCGGCGTTACCCATGGCGGGGGCATCCTTTGGGACAATCTGTATGCCCTGGATACCTGGGTCACTACCGGTGAGTATCCCGAAGGGATGGAGGGCTTCCTGCGCACCACCGGCAACAACATCCCCATGCCGCAGTATCCCGGCTGGGTAAAATATGTGGAGGGCGATCCTACCCAGGCATCCAGCTATGAGGTAAGCTACGAGGTTCCCGAAAACTATAACTTCGATTGATTAACCGATTCCCAGACCCTGCCGTTGTTGAACGGCAGGGTTTTTGATGAAATGGTAAAGATGAATAAAAATAAATACATTCAAATTATGAATATATTCCATTAAATACATGAATTTTACATATTGATTCATTTTTGCTATTATAAAATTACAAAATGCGCGGACAGAAAGCGCAGAAAATAGTAAGGAGGACAACGCGATGAAGAAACTATTCAAACAAATCGGCCTGCTGACCCTGGCGCTGATGCTGGCCCTGGCGCCCATGCTGAACGCCGAAGCCGCTACCAATTATCCCCGTCGCGCGGTAGAGATGGTGATCCCCTTTGGAGCGGGCAGCGCCAGCGATACCTTTGCCCGCCAGTATGCCTTGATCGCTGAAAAG
>JAFUGB010000206.1 GCA_017469605.1 Clostridia bacterium | reverse complement strand
GGTTTCCGGGTGGAAAAGTTCCCCTCCATGGGAGAGATCGCGGCGTCGGGCGATCCGCGGCAGGCGTACCAGGTGGGCAAAACCATCGGTGAATACCTGCATGCCTACGGCTTTGATATGGATTTCGCCCCGGTGGCCGATGTGAATACCAATCCGCTGAACCCGGTGATTGGCGACCGCGCCTTTGGCAGCGATCCGGCGCTGGCGGCGCGCATGGTGGAACAGGTGATCGCGGGGCTTCACGAAAGCGGCGTGGCCTCCTGCCTGAAGCATTTCCCCGGCCACGGCGATACCGCCGCCGATACCCATACCGGCTACGCCGAAACCCAAAAGAGCTGGGAGGAGATCAGCGCCTGTGAAATGATCCCCTTCCAGGCGGGCATTGACGCCGGGACCGAGCTGATCATGACCGCGCATATCGCCGCCCCCGCCGTTACCGGCAGCAGCGAGCCCGCCACCATGTCCCATACGCTGCTCACCGAAAAGCTGCGGAATGCGCTGGGCTTCAAGGGCCTGATCATCACCGACGCCCTGTCCATGGGCGCTGTTCAGGAAAAGTATTCCTCCTCCGAAGCCTGCATTGCCTGCCTGCGGGCCGGGGCTGATATCCTGCTCATGCCCTACGATTATTTTGAAGCCTTTGACGGTGTGGTGTGGGCCGTCGAAAACGGCGAGCTGGCCGAAAGCCGCATTGATGAAAGCGTATACCGGATCCTGAAATTCAAACAGGAGCATGCATATGGGCAGCATTGACAAACAGCGCCTGCAGCGCGAAATCGCGGATATTACGGCGCGGTATCAGGCGGCGGGGTATTTCCCTTCGGCCTGCGTGCGCGTGTTCAGCAGCCATGAAACGCTGGCCGCCGCCTGGGTGGGGGACGCCCGGGAGGACGCCGTGTTTGACATGGCCAGCGTCACCAAGATCGCCACGGCCACCCAGGTGCTGCGCCTGATCAGCGCGGGCCGGCTGTCCCTGCAGGGGAAAATCAGTGATTACCTGCCTCCAATAGCAGGGGATCGCTATTTAAACGGGCGCATGGCGGGAATAACCCTGTTTATGCTCCTGACGCATACCTCTACCCTGGCGGCCTGGTATCCCTTTTATTCCCGGCGCGGCGAGGATTTTTACGCCGTGCTGCGCCATGCCCTGGAGCACACCGAGCCCACCCGGGGCGTGGTATACTCCGACCTCAATTTCATGCTGCTGGGCAAGCTGCTGGAGCAGGTGCGGGGCAAGCCCCTGGACAGATGCCTGCGGGAAGACCTGGCGGAACCGCTGGGGCTGGGCGTAATGACCTATCTGCCTGATCCCACGCTGCCCATCATTCCTTCCTGCTACGGCAATCCCATTGAAGAGAGGATGTGCGCCGATCGCGGCGTCGTATTTGACGGCTTCCGGCCCCGGGGCGTGCCCGTGCGGGGGCAGGTCAACGACGGCAACAGCTGGTATTATTTCAGCGGCGTGGCGGGCCACGCGGGCATCTTTGCCGACGCCCCGGCCTGCGAGCGGCTGTGCCAATACTATATGACTGCCGACGACGCGCTGCTCATTGACGCGCAGCGCCAGCAGCCCGGCGCCCCCGGCCGGGGCCTGGGCCTCCAGACCGGCGTCAGCTACCCCCATGGCTGCGGACATACCGGGTTTACCGGCACGGGCATCTATTTCTCCCGGGAATACGATGTGGGCGTGGTATCGCTGACCAACCGGCTGTTCTATCCCGGCCCCAATGAGAACGGCACCTGGGAATTCCGCCGTGCCCTGCACGAGGCCGTTTTTGCCCTGGCAGGCAGACTGGGCGGTTGACGCGGACAGCGCAATTTGGTATAATAATGGAAAATAAAGGCGCCAAAGCGCCAAATAAATGAAAGGAAGCATCCTCTATGAAGCGTTTTGTGGCATTGCTGCTGACCTGCGCGCTGCTGATTTCCTGCGTGAGCATCGCCCTGGCTGACGAAAAGAAGACCCTGACCGTATGGATCCCCCAGTACCAGTTTGGCGACGGCATTTCCGACCAGGATTTCTGGGACGGCGTGTTTGACCCCTTTGAGGAAGAGAACAACTGCGAAGTCAAGGTGGCCATCCAGCCCTGGGGCGACTACAACACCAACATCTATACCGGCCTGCTCAACAACGACGGCCCCGACGTGGTATACGTTACCGACAACTATGACCTGGTGCAGGCCGGCCTGCTGCTGGGCCTGGACAGCTATCTCACCGACGCGCAGAAAGACAATTACCTTCTGTGGAGCACCGGCCCCATCGACGCCAACGGCGAGCATGTGATCGTGCCCATGGATGACGGCGTGGCCATCGGCTACTACAACACCGACATCCTGGCCGAAGCTGGCATCGAAGCCTTCCCCGAGGATTGGGATTCCTTTGTGGAAGCCTGCAAGACCATCCAGGAAAAGACCGGCAAGCAGGCCTTCCTGCAGAACTGGGGCGCCACCACCGGCACCAGCGCGCTGATGCTGGCCTTCTGGCCCTATTACTTCCAGGCCGGCGGCGTAATGCTGGATGAAAACGGCCAGATCGCCATCAACAATGAAGCCGGCCTCAAGGTGCTGGAATTCCTGAAGTCCTTTGCCGACGCGGGCATCTTTGATGAAACCATCGTTTCCGAAAGTGAATCCATTGACAAATTCGCCAACGGCGAATTGGCCTTCGTGGTGGCGGATCTGAACAAGGGCAAGTCCTTCACCAACAACGGCGTCAATTGGGAATACTTCTTCTCCCTGAAGGGCCCCGCCGGTTACGGTGCCCGCACCGCTACCGACTCCTTCGCCATCGCTTCCAAGGCCAAGGAACGCGGCAACGATGAACTGGCTGCCAAGGCCCTGGCGCTGATCACCAGCGGCGAAGTAATGGACCGCTTCCACAGCGAAGTGTTCTACCTGCCCCCCTTCACCAAGGACGCCACCTTTGTTAAGGATGAAACCCTGTACGCCCTGACCAGCGAGCACATCGATGATGTGTATGTCGTGTCCGAGTTTGAGGGCAAGGCCTCCTTCGAAAAGGAACTGCAGGCCAATATCCAGATGATGTTCATGGGCGACCTCACGCCCCAGGAAGTGCTGGACAACACCATGGCCTATTACGCGGAGCAGATCAAACAGTAACTTAACGCAGGGGCTCCGGCGGCGCTGCCTCCGGAGCCCTTTTCTTTCATTTTCCCGGAGGTGACGCTTATGTCCGCTCTCCCTTCCCTGCGCGCAAAATCCAGCGCTCGCCGCCGCAGGCAGGCGCTGATCGGCGCGGCCTACATTGCGCCCAGCTTCATCCTGATGCTGATCTTCAATGTGGTGCCCATTTTTTTGTCCGCCTATTTTTCCTTTACCAAGTATAATATGGCCGCGCCGCCCCAGTGGATCGGCCTGGATAACTATGCCAAGCTGCTGAGCAACAGGGTGCTCACCGAGGCGCTGCGCAATACCGTCAAATATGTGCTGATCACCGTGCCGGTGCAGACCGCGCTGTCGCTGCTGATTGCGGCCTTTATTGCCGAGCGGATGAAAAACCGCTACGGCTCCCTGATGCGCAGTATCATCTTCATTCCGGTCATCGTTTCCCTCATCGCGTCCGCCACAGTCTGGAATATCATGTACCAGCCCAAGGGCGGGCTGATCAACCAGCTTTTGAATTTTCTGGGCTTTGATTCGGTGAATTTTCTGGGTAAAAAAGCGTACGCCCTGCCCAGCGTGGCCGTGGTGGCCATCTGGAAAAACACAGGCTATTACATGGTGATTTACTATGCCGGCGTCATGAATGTGCCCCCCGACGTGCGGGAAGCCGCCATCGTGGACGGCGCCACGCCGATCCAGCGCTTCTGGTACATCACGCTGCCCATATTGAAGCCCATTACCTATATGATCGTCACCCTGGGCATTATCGGCTCCTTCCAGGTGTTTGACCTGGTGTATAAAATGACCGGCGGCGGGCCGGGCCGATCCACCTATACCGTGGCCTATGTGATCTATACCTTCGCCTTCCAGGATAAGAACTTTGGCTATGCCAGCTCCGTGGCCATCTGCCTGCTGATTGTAATCCTGCTGATCCATATGGTGCAGACGCTGCTTTTCAAGGAGAAGGACGCATGATGAAAAAGAAAAACCTGACTCCCGGCGCCGTCCTGGGCATCGTGCTGGTCACGCTGTTTGCTATATTGTGCCTGCTGCCGCTGGTTTACATGGTGGCGGTATCCTTTACCGACAGTGAAACGCTGTATATCAAGCTGCGCGACCTGCGGCCCAGCCTGTATAATTATTGGTATGCCATCGTCAAGCGTGATTTTGGCACGGCGCTCAAAAACAGCATCATCACCGTGGTGGGCTCCTGCCTGCTGGTGGATATCGCCTCCGCCATGGCGGCCTACGGTTTTGAAAAAAAGCCCGTTCCCGGCAAGGAAGCGCTGTTCCAGGGCTACCTGGCCACCATGATGATCCCCGGGCAGGTGGTGCTCATCCCCATGTTTGTCATGATCAACCGGGCCGGGCTCACCAACACCTACGCCGCGCTGATCCTGCCCATGGTGGGCGCTTTTGGCATCTTCCTGATGCGGCAGTTCATGGTGGCCGTGCCCAATGAGCTGCTGGAGGCCGCCGAAATCGATGGCTGCGGCGAGGTACGCCGGTTCATCACCATTGTGCTGCCCCTGGTGCAGCCCGCGCTGATCACCCTGACCATCTTTACCTTCAACGCGGCCTGGAACAACTTTCTGTGGCCGCTGATCATCAATACCCGGCCGGAAATGCGCGTGCTGCCCGTTACCATGTCCACCCTGGCAAGCAATTCCACCACCAATTACGGCATGGTCATGGCCGGCGCCACGCTCACCTTCCTGTTTCCCTTTGTGCTCTATATTTTCCTGCAGCGGCAGTTTGTGGAAGGTATCGCCCTGGGCGGCGTGAAAGGATAAAACCATGCGAAAACTGCAAGAACTTTGGCAAAAGGATACTTTGCGGGTCATCGGCCTGATGAGCGGCACCTCCGCCGACGGCATGGATGCCGCCCTCACCGAAATAACGGGGCATGGTCCTGCCACCCGGGTCAAAACCCTGGGCTTTGTTTCGCTGTCCTATACCGACCGGGTACGGAATGAAATCCTGCGCCTGGCGGCGGGCAAGGCGGGCGGCAGCCATGATCTGTGCCTATTCAGCTTTCTGCTGGGCCAGCTCTCCCTGGACGCCTGCCGGGCGG
>JAFUGB010000205.1 GCA_017469605.1 Clostridia bacterium | reverse complement strand
GCGGCTCCCTGTCCCAGGGCCAGAAGCAGCTGCTGTGCATCGCCCGCATCATGCTGTGCCTGCCGCCCATGCTGATCCTGGACGAGGCCACCTCCTCCATTGATACCCGCACGGAAATCCGCATCCAGAAAGCCTTTGCCGCCATGATGGAGGGACGGACCACCTTTATCGTGGCCCATCGCCTCAGCACCGTCCGCGAGGCCGATGTGATCCTGGTCATGCGGGACGGCCATATCATCGAACAGGGCAGCCATGGGGAATTGCTGGCCCGGAACGGCTTCTATGCCCGGCTGTACAACAGCCAGTTTGCGGCGTAACGGCAAAAATGTTTGCGTATTTCCTGATTTTTCGTGACGGGAAGCGCAAAAGATGATATAATGAATAAGAATTCAGCTTAAAATCCAACAAAGGAGTTTTTGTTATGCCTAACGGACCTTTGAATCGAAAAAAGAACGTTTCCGGGAAAGCCTCCCAGGAGAGCATGCAGACCCATGGCCAGGGAATGGGCCAGGGCCCCGTGGGCGCTTCCGACGGTTATAAGGAGCGCAGGGAGCAGCAGCGTCCCGCCGCGCGCGCCGGCAGCCAGAACGGCCCGCAGTCCGGCGCCCGCCCTGCTCAGCAGCGTCCCGCCCAGCAGCGGCCTGTTCAGCGCCCTGCCGATACCCGGCAGAATCAGGCGCCCTTTGCCGCCCGGCCCCAGCAATCGCAGTCCGCTTCCAACCAGGCCCAGCGCTCCGCCACCCGGGGCGGCGGCGGAATGAAGCTGATCCTCATTGCCATCGTGGTGCTGCTGCTGGGCGGCAGCGGCGGTCTGAGCGGTCTGTTTGGCGGCGGCGACAGCGGCAATACCACCACCGGCGGCAGTACCGCCAATAGCACGTCCGGCTATACCGCAAACAGCCAAAGCAGCGCCGCCAGCGACCTGGTCGGTTCGCTGCTGGGCGGCACCGGCGGCAGCGGCAGCGGCATGTCCGGCCTGCTCAGCGGCGGCCTTTCCAGCCTGCTGGGCGGCGGCAGCGCCTCTTCCGGCAGCGCCCTGGATCTGTCCAGCGTGCTGGGCGGCAGCTGGTTCTCGGGCCAGACCGGCATCGGCAGCACGGGCAGCGCCGCTTCCACCTCCACTTCCCCGGTTTATACCTCGGCCAACAGCGGCGCCAACTATACCGCGCTGAACCGCAATGTGGCCGCGGGCAGTCGGGATAAGTACACCGTGCTCAAAGGCGGGGGAAAGGATACCGTCACCGTGCTGGTGTATATGTGCGGCGCCGACCTGGAAAGCAAGAGCGCCATGGCCACCAAGGACCTGCAGGAAATGCTCAACGCCAAGTTTGGCAGCAATGTGCGCCTGGTGGTGTATACCGGCGGCAGCAGCAACTGGCGCAACAATATGATCAGCTCCTCCGTGAACCAGATCTGGCAGGTAAAGGACGGCAAGCTCACATGCCTTGAGCAGAACGCCGGCACTGGCGCCATGACCGATCCCGCCACGCTGACCAGCTTTATCCAGTACGGCAAAAAGAATTTCAAGGCCAGCCGGTACGCCCTGATCCTGTGGGATCATGGCAGCGGCTCTGTGGCCGGCTACGGCTATGACGAGCGCAACCCCCGGGCCGGACAGATGAGCCTGGCCGGGCTGAACAGCGCCTTCAAAAACGGCGGCATCCAGTTTGATTTCATCGGCTTTGATACCTGCCTGATGGCCAGCGTGGAAAACGCACTGATGGCCAGCAACTATGCCGATTACCTGATCGCGTCGGAAGAAACCGAGCCCGGCATCGGCTGGTATTATACCGACTGGCTTACCGCCCTGGGCAATAATACCTCCATTTCCACCCTGGATCTGGGCAAGCAGATCTGCGATGATTTTGTTTCCCACTGCGCCAGCGAATGCCGCGGCCAGCAGACCACGCTGAGCTTGATCGACTTGGCTGAGCTCAGCAATACCGTGCCTGCCAAGCTCAACGGCTTTGCCGATTCGGTGACGTCGCTGATCAGCAATCAGGAATATAAAACCGTTTCCAACGCCCGCAACGGCAGCCGGGAGTTTGCCGTCTCCGCCCGGATTGACCAGGTGGATCTGACCGACCTGTGCAATAATCTGGGCACAACCGAAAGCGCCGCCTTGGCCAAGGTGCTGCGGGAGGCCGTCAAGTACAACCGCACCAATATTTCCGATGCCTACGGCCTGAGCGTGTATTTCCCCTATCAGCGGGTGAGCAACGTGGACAAGGCCGTGAGCACCTACGCCGCCATCGGCATGGACGACAGCTATGCTAAAGCCATCCGCGCCTTTGCCAGCGTGGAGGCCAGCGGCCAGGCGGTGACCGGCGGCGCCACCAGCGCCATTCCTTCACTGTTTGGCACATCCTCTGGCAGCGGCGCCTCCGGCGATTTAATCGGCTCGCTGCTCAGCTCCTTCCTGGGCGGCGGAAGCGGCATGGATTTCCTGTCCGGCCGCACGCTCACCGATGAGCAGCTGGGCGAATACCTGACCGTGAACATGCTGGACAGCAGCAAGCTGGTGTTCCAGCCCTATGACGGCCAGTGGGTCATGGATCTGGCCCCGGATCAGTGGGCGCTGGTGCATGGCATCGATCTGAACCTGTTCTATGACAACGGCGCGGGATATGTGGACCTGGGCCTGGATAACCTGTATGAAATTGATCCCGATACCGGCCTGCTGATTGCCGATACCGAGGGCACCTGGCTTGCCATCAACGGTCAGCCCGTGCCGTATTACCATGAAACCAGCGAGCAGCTGAGCGATACCGAATGGCGCATCACCGGCCGCGTTCCCGTGCTGCTGAACGGGGATCGGGCGGAATTGCTGATCGTGTTTGACCAGGATCATGAGGGCGGCTATGTGGCCGGCGCGCGCAGCGTATACCAGGAGAAGCTGGCCGACGCGGTGGCAAAGAACATGACCGAGCTTGCCCAGGGCGATGAAATTGTCTTCCTGGCCGATCTTTATGATTATGATCAGAACTACACCGACAGCTACCGCTTTGGCAATGCCGTTACGGTGGAAGGAGAGCTGGAGGTCAGCGACGTGATCCTGCCCGATGTCTCCAAGGTGCTGGCCACATATCGGTTTACCGATATTTACAATCAGGCTTACTGGACCCCGGTGGTGGGCAGGTAAGGAGAGAACCATGGAAAGAATCGCAAGCTTCAGCATCAACCATGACAAGCTGCACAAGGGCATGTATGTATCCCGCATCGACGGCGACGTGATCACCTACGATATCCGCATGAAGCGGCCGAACCAGGGCGATTATGTGGGCAACGGCGCGCTGCATACCTTCGAGCATCTGTTTGCCACCTATGCCCGCAACAGCCAATGGGCGGACGGCGTGATCTATATCGGCCCCATGGGCTGCCGCACCGGTTTTTACATGCTGTTGCGGGATACGATCAGCAAGGCCGACGCCATCCGGCTCACCCAGGCATCCTTTGCCTTTATCCGGGATTTCCAGGGAGAAATTCCCGGCGCCAAGCGCCGCGAGTGCGGCAACTACCTGGAGCATGATCTGGAGGGCGCCCGGGAAGTGGCCATCGACATGCTGGATGCGCTGAAGGACTGGACGCCGGAAAAAATGGCATACCCGGAATAAACCGGCCAATTGAGCCGGGGGAGAAGGAGCGCCGCCCCAATCCACCGCAACAAAAAAACAGAGAAGTTCGCAAGAACAGCTCCGTTTTTTTGCTGTATAATGTAACGGTCCGCGGCATGGAAAAGGGAAGGTGCAAAAAGGCGCCGGATCATACGCGGCTCGCCCGCTTTTTTCAGGGAGGCAGATGAGAGAACCT
>JAFUGB010000204.1 GCA_017469605.1 Clostridia bacterium | reverse complement strand
TGACGCCGAAGCCGGCGCGGCGTCCCTGGACGCGGGCCTTGCGGCCATCATCGCCAACAACGAAGCGCTGAACGACGGCGCCCGGACGGTATTTGCGGCGATCCTGTCCACCGCCAATGAACAGCTTGCCGCCGCCCAGCTGGACGCCGCCGGGATTGAAATCCCCGAACTGACAGCGGAAAACTACGCCGCGGTGCTGGACGCCGTGCTGGCCCAGCTGGACCCCGAAGCCCTGCGCGTGTCCGCTCAGGCCCAGGTGGAAGCGGCGGTGCGGGCCCAGGTGGAAGCCAACGCTGATCAGGTGCGCGCCGCTGTGGAAGCGGCTGTTCAGGAAAAAGTCCTGGCGGCTGTATTGCAATCTGCCGGGCAGAATATGACATCGGAGCAATATGCGCAGGCGGTGCAGGCTGGTCTCGTATCATCTGAACAGGCTGCCATGATCACCGGTGCCGTTGAACAGCAGATGGCATCCGGGGAAATCCAGGCGCAGGTTGACGACGCCGCGCGGCAGCAGATCGAACAGCTGGTCCGGGAAAACACGGCGGCTTACCTGGCTTCCGATGAAACCGTCGCCGCTAAGCTCTCCGCCGCCCAGGCGGCGCGGGAAAGCCTGGCCGCTTTGAAAGCGCAGCTGGATCAAATCAACACCTTCGCAGCTGGCCTTAAAGCCTATACGGACGGCGTGTCCCAGGCCGCCCAGGGCGCAGCGGCGCTGCACGACGGACTGAAGCGGCTGAACACCGGCGCCGCCGCACTGGCTGACGGTGCCGCTGCGCTGTCAGCGGGCGCGGCCTCGCTGTCCGAAGGCGCCGATTCCCTCTATAACGGCACGGCGGAACTGAAGGATGGCGCTGCCGCGCTGCGTACCAATGGCACGCAAAAGCTGAAGGATACCTTGGCAAACGCCGGGAAGGAAGCGGCAGAAAAGCTGCTGCCCTATGTGACGGACGATCTGCCCAGGGCGCTGCGCGTCTATGAGGAAACCCGCGGCAACGCGCAAAACAGCGGCTACGACCTGCGCCCCGAGGGCATGAAAGCCGTGACTGTTTACATGATCCGCACGGACTTACAGTAAATGGCCGCATGATCCTTTTGCGGCGCAATGGCCTGTTTCATTTTCTGCGTTCCGCCGGTCTCTATCCAGGGACCGGCGCTTTTTTTCATGGGACAGGCCGGGAAAAAATGAACGAAATGCGCGCGCGGCCCATTGACAAAAAAGCGCCGGTTTACTATCATATCTATGAACATAGCCTTTAAATGTTCACAGATTGCCTTCGGGGGAGTGGGAGCATGGGAAAAGCGTTCACGGACGGCGAACGGGCCGCCGCGCGGGAGAAGCTGAGGCGAAGTGGGCTAAAGCTGTTTGCCGACAAGGGCGTCAAGGGCGTTTCCATCAGGGATTTGACGGCGGCCGCCGGTATCGCGCAGGGAGGATTTTACACCTTTTATAAAGATAAGGATGATTTCCTTGCCGATCTCATTGCGCTGCGGGTCAAAGAAAAGCTTGCGGTCCTCAGCGGCCGGAACAGCGAGTCGCTTTCCGATCCGGTTGGGTTCATAAGCGGTATTTTCTATTCTGAAGGGATGCATCTGAAAGAGAATAAAGCCTTTGACAATATAATCAGCGGCTCTCTCTCCTTCCTTTATGAAAACAGGGCGGATATCCATCAGCGCGTAGGCAGGGCTTACGCGGATTATCTCAATGAGCTGGCCGAATTTTGGAAAAGAAACGGCTATAAGGCATCGGTGGACACAGAGGGCTTGCTAAACCTCATCCGCGCAGCCGGCATCCTGTTTTCAAACGCGGCGCTTCTTGACGATCATTATTTCGCTGTAATATTCCGCCGCTTTTGCGAAGCCGAAACGGATATGTTTTTAAAGGTGGAAAAAGACGATGCGGGCATGGAAAAAACAGCCTTGTAAAGAACAGGAGAGATTGCATGTCAAAGTTTATTTACCCATTCAATGAAATCCGAAAGGCCGATGTTTCCACGGCGGGGGGCAAGGGCGCGAACTTGGGGGAAATGGTTCACGCCGGGATCCCGGTCCCGGCGGGCGCCGTCCTGTGCGCCGCCGCCTATGACCTGTTTATAGAAAGCAACCGGATTGACATAAACCAAATCCTGGGCAGCGCCGCGTCGGAAAAGGACGCCTCGGAAAAAATCAGGAGCAGGATCCTTGCGGCCGACATGCCCGACGAAATGGCCGCTGAGGTGAGCGCTTTTTACCACACGCTGGGAGATAACGCGCGCGTGGCGGTCAGAAGCTCGGCAACCGCCGAGGACCTGGCCGACGCAAGCTTTGCCGGGCAGCAGGAAACCTACCTGAATGTACGGTCAGAAAGCGAGCTCCAGCTTAAAATCAAGCAGTGCTATGCGTCCCTTTGGGGCGTAAGGGCCATCCATTATCGCCGCCAGGCCGGCTATAGAAACGGAAAAGTTTCGCTTGCCGTGGTGATCCAGCAAATGGTGGAAAGCGAATCGGCCGGGGTGGTCTTTACAAGTGATCCTGCCGGGAACACGGAGGATATATTCATTAACGCGTCCTATGGGCTCGGTGAGGCGGTCGTATCCGGCCTTGTCAGCCCGGATGAGTACGTTTGTGACAGAAACGGAAAGATAAAAAACGTTATCATCGGCACAAAAGAAAGCAAGGTCGTCTATGCCGAGAATGGCACCGCCGCGGTTCCTGTGGATGAAGCGCACAGGCGGGCGCGTGTTCTTACGGATGAAGCCGTGCGGCTTCTTGTGTGTGAAGCGCTGCGCATCCAGGCGCATTACGGCCAGCCGATGGACATCGAATGGGCAATCAAGGCGGGGAAAATCCATATTTTGCAGGCCAGGCCCATTACGACCCTTGCGCAGGGGAAGAAAGCCGGGTTTACAGACGATGATTTTTCCGGCCTGCCCGCGGCGAAGCCTGTAACCGGGAGGATGCGGGAAAGCATTCTATTCAATCTTGAAAAACTCCCAAC
>JAFUGB010000016.1 GCA_017469605.1 Clostridia bacterium | reverse complement strand
TGAAAAAATCTCTTTTCAGACTTCTTTTGCTTGCCTTCTTTGCGTCGTCTTTTCTGCTTGTATGCCTTCCTCTGTGATTTATCTTACCTTATTGCGCCCCTTTCTCTTAGTAACTGCACCTCCTTTTTCTACTGTTGCATTTACTTTGAGAATTTACGATTTTTTTATTTCCGTTCCGCGATTTCCTTTTTGAGCTTTTCGGCAAACGCTTCCACCGTGTACACGTTGGTCTGGTCGGTGGCGCGGTCGCGGACCGAGATGTTGCCCTCGGCAATTTCCTTTTCGCCCAGGATGATCATGTAGGGCACCTTGTCCACCTGGCGGGCATAGCGGATCTTGTAGCCGATCTTTTCATTGCGGTCGTCCAGCTCCACGCGGATGCGCAGCTGGCGCAGCTGCTCGTACACCTTTTCGGCATAATCCATGCTCTTGTCGGATACGGGCAGGACCTTCACCTGCACGGGGGCCAGCCAGGTGGGGAAAACGCCCTTGGTCTCTTCGATCAGGTAGGCCATGAAGCGGTCCAGGCTGCCCAGGATGGCGCGGTGCAGCACCACGGGGGTCTTTTCCACGCCGTCCTTGTCGATGTATTTAAGGTCAAACTTGGCGGGCAGGCAGAAGTCCAGCTGGCAGGTGCTCAGGGTGTATTCCGCGCCCACGGCGGGCTTCACGTTCACGTCCAGCTTGGGGCCATAGAAGGCGGCCTCGCCAATTTCCTCGGTGAAGTGGATGCCCAGCTCGGTGAGCACCTCGCGCAGGGCGCTTTCAGCCTTGTTCCACATTTCGTCGTCCTGGTGGTATTTCACCTTGTCCTCGGGATCGCGCAGGGACAGCACGCAGCGGTAATCGGTGATGCCAAAGTCTTTATAGGTGGAGAAAATCAGGTCCACCACGCTGCTTACTTCGGCCTTGATCTGGTCCGGGGTGACGAACAGGTGGGCGTCGTTCTGGCAGAAGTGGCGGCCGCGTTCGATGCCCTTCAGGGTGCCGCTGGCCTCAAAGCGGAAGTCATGGGCAATTTCACCGATGCGGATGGGCCGATCGCGGTAGCTGGGGGGCCGGTTGGCGTCAATGCGCATATGATGGGGGCAGTTCATGGGACGCAGCACAAAGCTTTCGCCCTCCACCTCCATGGCGGGGAACATGTTATCCTTGTAGTGATCCCAGTGGCCGCTGGTCTTATACAGGTCCACCGTGCCCACGCAGGGGGTCAGCACATGCTGGTAGCCCAGCATGACTTCCTTATCGCGGATATAGTTTTCCAGCTGCTGCCACAGCGTGTAGCCCTTGGGCAGGAACATGGGCAGGCCGCGGCCCACCAGATCGTCGGTCATGAACAGGCTCATGTCCTTGCCGATGCGGCGATGATCGCGGGCCTTGGCCTCTTCCACTTCCTTTTCATAGGCGGCCAGCTCGTCCGCGTTGCGGAAGGCCACGCCGTTGATGCGGGTGAGCATTTTGTTTTTCTGATCGTTTTTCCAGTAGGCGCCGCTGAGCGCGGTGAGCTTAAAGGCCTTGAGCGCTTTGGTATAGGTCAGGTGCGGGCCCACGCACATATCAATGTAATCGCCCTGCTGATAGAAGGTGATCACGGCGTCCTCGGGCAGATCGGCAATGTGCTCCACCTTGTAGATTTCGCCGCGGTCCCGCATCAGCTTTACGGCCTCCTCCCGGGGCAGGGGATACACCTTGAAGGGCAGGTTTTCCTTGACGATCTTCTGCATTTCCTTTTCAATGGCGGGCAGGTCCTCGTCGCTGAGCTTCACATCGCCCAGGTCAATATCGTAATGGAAGCCCTTTTCGGTGGCCGGGCCGTAGGCGAAATGGGCGTCGGGATAGATGCGCTTTACGGCCTGGGCCATGATATGGGCGGCGGAGTGCCGGAGGACTTCCAGCTCCTCCTCGGCAGGGCATTCGGCCACGTGGCCGTCGTTATAGATGATCTTCATCGCAAGCTCTCCTTTTGCTGTTTATATGGCGCGCTGGCCGAAGATACCAAAAAAGCATTCGTCCCCTTGCTGGGACGAATGCTTTCAAAGCGCATCCGCGGTTCCACCCCGCTTGCCTAAACCTCTTTTGATCATGGGATATCGGTCATGGGCCGCCCGCCATCGAAAGGTGGTATCTCCGGGTCCCCTGCGGCACGGACTTGCAGCCTGTGATCCATGCTCTCTTGCGCGGGCCATCCCGGGATGTGTCCTTTGTCATCTGGCAAGTGGCTTTATTATAGCACGTTTCAAGGGATTGTCAACCCGGAAGAGGGCGGGGGAATGGGCCTGAAATGAAAATTTGGCGGAGGGGATCGCTGCCTACAGGATGTCGTTCCGGATTATATCTTCATAGCTTTCCCGCCGGACGATGAGCTTTTTTTCATCTTCCCGCAGGGCGATCATGGCGGGACGGGGGAGACGGTTATAATTGCTGGCCATGGAATAATTATACGCGCCGGTGACCAGCACGGCCAGGATATCGCCGGGCTGAACGGCCTGCAGCGGCATGCCCTCCGCGATCAGATCGCCGGATTCGCAGCATTTGCCCGCAATGGTCACGGCCCGGACCGGCGGATCCCCGGCCCGGTTGGCCACCAGGGCAGGATGCCGCGCGCCGTACAGGATATAACGGGGATTATCGGTCATGCCGCCATCCACCGCCACGTAGGTGCGCACCCCGGGGATGTTTTTGACGCTGCCCACGGTATACAGCGTTACGCCGGCCGGACCGACGATGGCGCGGCCGGGCTCCAGCACCAGCAGGGGCAGGGACAGGCCCAGCCGCCGGGCTTCTTCCTGTATGGCGGCTGTGACCTGGCAAATATAATCGGCCAGCGGCGGCGGATCATCCTGGGTGCCATAGCGAATGCCAATGCCGCCGCCCAGGTTGAGTATGCGCGCTTCCATGCCCAGGCTGTCCCGCAGGGAGGCGATCAGCGCCATCACACGCCGAACGGCTTCACAGAAGGGATCGATTTCAAAAATCTGGCTGCCGATATGGCAATGCACGCCCTCCACCCTGACGTTTGGCAGGGCAGCTGCCGTTTTGTGGATTTCAAAGGCTTCGCCTGTTTCCAGGGCCACGCCGAATTTGCTGTCGATCTGGCCGGTTTTGATGTATTCATGGGTATGGCAGTCGATGCCGGGCTTGACGCGGAACAAAATGGGCTGCACCTTATTCCGTGCCCTGGCCGCGGCGTTCACCCGCCGCAATTCCTCGGCGTTGTCCACCACAAAATAGCCTGTGCCGCAGTCCATGGCCAGGGCGATCTCTTCGAGCGTTTTGTTATTTCCATGAAAGAATACCTTCTCCATGGGGAAGCCCGCCGCGTGCAGCGTGTAGATTTCGCCGCCGCTCACCGCGTCGGCCCCCAACCCTTCCTCGGCCGTTATCCGGGCGGTATGCAGGGTGCACAGCGCCTTGCTGGCAAACAGCGCCAGGCTTTGCCCCGGGTAGTTTTCCCGCAGAAGATCGCGGTATTTGCGGCAGTTCCGGCGCATCGTGTCCTCGTCCAGCACGTACAGCGGCGTGCCGAACTCCCGGGCCAGGGCCACGGCGTCATGGCTGCCGATCAGCAGGTGGTTTTCGGGGCTGATGGAAAGGTTGTCAGAATACAGCATTTCTATTCATCCTTTGCGGCGAATTCCGATGCATTGTACCATATTTCGGCCGGGGTGGACGGTATATATTTTGCATTTAATCAGGATGAGCGCGCAAATAAGGGGTCCGCCGCCCGCCGTCCGGGACAGCGGCGATGGCGGGCGGCCCCTGCCGTGCTGTCCGGGCGCGAAACGAAGGATCCCTTGCGATTTTTGAATATTCCGGAATTATTTGCCAAACAGTCCCTTGACCTTGTCCAGGATGCCGCTGGCGGCGGCTTCGCCCAGCTTGGCCTTCAGGCCGTCGATCACCTGGCTGATCTGCTCGTCGGGCAGGTCAATGCCCAGCGTTTTTTCCAGCGTGCCCACGGGATCGGACAGGAAGGAAGCCTTCAGGCTGTCATCTACCTTCAGCTTGGCCAGTACCTCGTTGATGATTTTTTCGATATCCATCGCGATATCCTCCTTTATGCATTGTTTAGCATATTATACGCTTGGACCGGGAATTTTGCAAACATCTTTTCGTTTGGCCTGTTTTGCGGTATAATATAAAATGTATTTTTGTGCGCATGGAGGTTTCCCGTGTCGGAAAAGAGCAAGTCGCTGGTGGGCGGCATTTCGGTATTGGGCCTGGCCGGCATGATCTGCAAGGTGGTGGGCGTGCTGTACCGCATCCCGCTGGCCGATTATATCGGCGGCGAGGGCCTGGGCATTTATTCCAAGGTGTATACCGCTTATAATATGATGCTCACGCTTTTTACCGTGGGCATCCCGGTGGCGATTTCCCGCATGGTTTCCCATTATGTTACCCGGCATGATCCGCGCAATGCCCGCCGTGTGTTCGGCATTGCCGCGCCGGCGCTGGCCGTGATGGGCTTTCTGGGGACGCTGCTGCTGATACTGGGCAGCGGTTACCTGAGCCGCCGGGTGGGCACGCCTGAGACAAGGCTGGGCTATATCGCCATTGCGCCCAGCGTGGTGCTGGTATGCGTCATGAGCGCTTTTCGGGGCTATATGCAGGGCCATCGCCGCATGCTGCCCACCGCCATCAGCCAGCTGATCGAGCAGGTGGGCAAGGTGTTTGTGGCGCTGCCCCTGGCTGTGCTGGGCATGAAGCGCGGGGGCCCGGGCATGGGCGCGGCTGGAACGCTGCTGGGCACCAGCATGGCGGAGGCCGTCGCCCTGGCCTATATGGTCTTTGCCAAGGCCCGCGGCCGCGCGGCGTTTGACGCCATGGAGCAGGCCGATATCCCGCCGGAATCCCGCCGCGCCATCGGCAAACGGCTGCTGTACATTTCCATTCCCATTACGCTGGGCGGCTGCATTGTGCCGCTGGCCAGCCTGATCGACAGCTTTATGATCACCCAGCTCATGGAGCGCGGCGGCATGGAAAGCGCCGAAGCGCTGGTGCGCTACGGCCTGTACAGTGGTATGGTGCTGACGCTGATCAACGTGCCCACGGCGCTGGCCATGGCCATGAGCACCAATCTGGTGCCCGATATTGCCAGCGGCGTTGCCCGGGGAGACAGCGATTATGTGGCCCGGGAAAGCCGCACCGGCCTCAGGGTGGCCGCTGTGGTGGGCTTTCCTTGCTCCATTGGCATGAGCCTGCTGGCCCGGCCCATCCTGTATCTGTGCTACGGCTCTTCGGGCCGCTATACGCCGGTGCAGCTGGATGTGGCGGCGGAGCTGCTCACGGTCAGCGCCCTGACCATTGTGCTGTTTACCATGGTGCAGGCCACCAGCGGCATCCTCCAGGGCGCGGGCAAGCAGCGCATTCCCATGTATACGCTGCTGGCGGGGGTGATCTGCAAGGTAACGCTTAACTATACGCTCATCGGCATCCCCTCCGTCAACATCCACGGCGCACCCATCGCCAGCCTGGTGTGCTATACCGTAAGCATGGCGCCCAATCTATATTTTGTGGCCAAATACGCCGCGGGGCGCATCCCCTGGAAAACGGTGGCGCTGCGGCCGCTGCTGGCCGCCCTGCCCATGGGCGCCGCCGTTTGGGCGCTGTGGCGGTTCGTGTTTACCGACCGCTGCCTGCATCTGGGCCGCGCCCGGCTGCTGCTGGCGGTGATCGCCTGCGTGGCCGTGGGCGTGGTGCTGTACGCCGTGCTGGCCGTGGCCGTCGGGGCTGTTGAAAAAGAGGATATTCCCGCAAAGATCCGCCGGAAAATCTGGCGGTGAACAGGAGCTTGTATGCAAAAGATCACTGTGGTTTCCTTGGGCCCCGGCCCCCGGGAGCAATTGACGCTGGGCGCGCTGGAACGCGTCCGCAAAGCCAAACGCCTGGTGCTGCGCACCGGCCAGGTGGACGCGGCCCGCTATCTTGCCCAACAGGGCATCGCCTATGAAACGCTGGACGGGCTGCACGAGGAATGTGAGGATTTTGACGAATTTATTGCGGCCGCAGTGCAGAGAATAGCAAAGGCCGCCGCCCGCGCCCAGACAGTATACGCCGTGCTGGACGCCCTCAGCGATGAAACGGTGGCGGCGCTGGCGCAGCGCTATCCCGATCAGGTGACGGTATGCGGCGGCAGCGGCATTGCCCAGCCGCTTTTGCAGGCGGCCGGGGCGCGGCTGCCCGTGCGCGTGGTATCGGCCACCGGGCTGAGCGTGCCTTCCACCCAGGACGCCCTGCTGGTGGTGGAAATGAATACCCGCATGCTGGCGGGGGAATGCAAGCTGAAGCTGGCGCCCTGGTACGGCGATGACGCGGAAGCGCTGTTTTTCCCTCCCGCTGAAAAGGAGGGACGCGCCTTCATCCGCGTCCCGCTGTGCGAAATTGACCGCCAGCCCAGGTATGATCATACCACCGCCGTTTACCTTCCCAATATCCCGCTCAGGCAGCGGCGGCGCAACGACCTGTGGGACCTGGTGGAGGTGCTGCGCATCCTGCGGGGCCCGGAGGGCTGTCCCTGGGATGGAGCGCAGTCCCATCGCACCCTGAGCCGGTACCTGATCGAGGAAGCCTATGAGGTCAGCGAGGCCGTGGATCGCGAGGACTGGGAGCATGTGGCCGACGAGCTGGGCGACGTGCTGCTGCAGGTGATCTTCCAGAGCGATATCGGCGCACAGTACGGCACCTTTGAGCTCAGCGATGTGACCACCGATATCTGCCGGAAGATGATGGACCGGCATCCGCGCATCTTCGCCGGCGGCGGCGATACCGCCGCCGAGGCTTCCTGGGAGGCGTTCAAGCAGCGCCAGCGGGGCAATACCACGGCGGCCGCCGTGCTGCGGGATGTGTCCCAGGCGCTGCCCGGTCTGCTCCGGGCCGAAAAGCTGCTGAAAAAAATGGAAACGCTGGGGCTGGACCAGGCCCTGATCCCCGGGGACCTGCCGGCCGCCGGCATCCTTCAATGCGTGCGGCAGCTGAGGAAGGAGGGCCTGTGCGCCGAGGAGGAAATGCAGATTCTGCTTTGCCGTATGATCGATCGGGTGGAGGAAGCGGAAAAAAACTGGAAAATGTCAGGGAATGACGCTGAAAAACTTGACAATTGAAAAAAACCCTGTATACTTACTAAGGAGAGTGTAAGCATCATCCCAATGGGATGTTGAAAATCTAACGATCCGCTGAATAAAAGGAGGAAAACAAACATGAATAAGACCGAACTGATCAATGCCGTCGCCAAGAATGCCGAACTGAGCCGCAAGGATGCCGACAAGGCCGTCAACGCCGCTTTTGATGCTATCGCCGCCGCGCTGAAGGCTGGTGAAAAGGTTGCCGTGGTGGGCTTTGGCGCTTTTGAGGTGAAGGAGCGCGCCGCTCGTACCGCCCGTAATCCCCGCACCGGCGAAGAAATCGAAATCGCCGCTTCCAAGGCTGTTTCCTTCAAGGCTGGCAAGGCGCTGAAGGACGAAGTGAACGCCTGAGTTATTTTATAAGCCTTAAAACGCAGCGTTTGCTGCGTTTTTTCTATATTAGGCAAGGGGGAAAAACCGATGGCGCACAACAAGCTGATACTGATTGCCGACGATGAGCCGGGCATCCATGAATCGCTGCGCATGTACCTGCGGCGGGACGGGTTTGACACCTATTCGGTGTTCCGCGGCAGCGACGTGATGGAAGCCTTTACGCGCCTGCGGCCCGATCTGGTGATCCTGGACGTGATGATGCCCTGCCGCAGCTGCACCCAGGTCTGCGCCGATATCCGCGCCGTCAGCATGGCGCCCGTCATTATGCTCACCGCCAAGGGCGAGGAGGCCGACCGCCTGCTGGGCTTCGCCCTGGGCGCCGACGATTACATCGTTAAGCCCTTCAGTCCCCGGGAGGTGGTGAGCCGCATCCAGGTGATCTTCCGGCGGATGAATATGCTGGAAACCGCCCCGGAAAAAAGCCGGCTGACCGTGGGCAATACCGAAATCAACCTGGCCTGTTATGAGGTGCAGGTGGCGGGTGCCCCTGTGGTCATGTCGCCCAAGGAAGTGGAAATACTGCATCTGATGGCGGCGCACCTGGGCCAGGTATTTACCCGGGAACAGCTGCTGGATTCCATTTGGGGCTTCGATTTTGACGGCGACGACCGGGTGGTGGACACCTCGGTGAAGCGCATCCGCAAAAAGCTTCCCGCGGACAGCTGCCTGCAGCTTAAATCGGTTTACGGCGTGGGGTATAAGCTGGAGGCTGCAAATGCGTAGGCTGCCCAGGTTTTCCCGCACCATCATGGCGGTGCTGACGATATGCGTGCTGCTTTTTACCGGAATGATGTATTTTTCCT
>JAFUGB010000203.1 GCA_017469605.1 Clostridia bacterium | reverse complement strand
GCCGGTGGCGGCTGTCGGTATTGTCAAAGCCCATCCAGAAAGCGGTGGCGATTTCCCGGTTGTAGGCGGCCATCCAGATATCCCGGTTCCCGCTGCCCGTCATATTGACGGTACCGGTTTTGCCCGCCACCGGCGTGCCCGCGCCCGAAAGCTTGGCGCCCGTGCCGCTGGACGTCACCGATTGCAGCAGGCTATTCATCAGATAAGCCGTTACCGGGCTCAGCACCCTGGTGCCCTTGCGGGTATGGGCGTAGATCACATGGCCCTGGGCGTCCTCGATGCTGCGGATAAAGTACGGCTCATAATAGATGCCGCCGTTTCCGAAAGCGGCATAGGCCGCGGCCAGCTGCACCGGCGACACGCCATAGGTCAGCGAGCCCAGCGCCAGGGACAGTCCCTGGTCGGCATCGGTCAAAGGGATGCCCACCTTTTGCAGGTAATCCCGGGCGGCGGGCACGCCAATGCGGCTGAGCATCTGCACCGCCGCCACGTTCATGCTCCATTTCAGCGCTTCCCGCACCGTCACATAGCCATGATAGCTGTTGCCGCTGTTCCGGGGCGTATAGCCGCCGGCGAAGGTGGTGGGCGTATCGTTGAGCACGGTGGCCGTGGTGGCGCCGTAGCTTTCAATGGCCGGCGCATACACCGCCAGCGGCTTCAGCGCCGATCCCGGCTGCCGCCTGAGCTGGGTGGCGCGGTTGAGCCCCCGCTGCACGGTATATTCCCGTCCGCCCTCAATGCACAATACCCCGCCGCTGTTTGCGTCCACGCAGGCCATGGCGCTCTGGGGCTTGGTGCCATCGCTCGCCGCCGCCGCAAAATTGCCGCTGGCGGCGTATTCCTCATCGGCAATCCGCTGGTATTGGGTATCCAGCGTGGTATATACATGGTATCCGCCGCCCAGCAGCGCATCTCCGGATATGCCCAGGATGCGCTCAGCTTCCTCGATCACCGCGTCATTGAACCACCCGTACTGGGATTCGGCCTTGGGCGCCGGGGCGATGGTGATCTCCTCGGCCGCAGCGGCCTGGTACTGCTCCTCGGTGAGCATTTCATTCTCCTGCATGGTGCGCAGGATATAGTCCCGCCGGGATGCGTTGACCTGGGGATTGATATGCGGCGCGTAGGCCGAGGGCGCTTTGATGATGGCGGCCAGCGTGGCGGCCTGGGCCGGGCTGAGCTCGGCCGCGCTGATATTAAAATAATTCTGGGCTGCCCGCTCAATGCCGTATGCGCCTCGGCCAAAATACACATAATTCAGGTACATCTCCAATATCTGATCCTTGGTACATGCCGCCTCCAGCTGCACCGAAAGCCAGACCTCCTCCAGCTTGCGGGCCACGGTCTTTTCCGGGGACAGATGCGTCAGCTTGATCAGCTGCTGGGTGATGGTGCTGGCGCCCTCGCTGTAGGAGCCCGAGCGCAAATTGGCGAACACCGCCCCCAGGATGCGCACCGGATCGAAGCCGAAATGCTTATAAAACCGCAGGTCCTCCGCCGCCAGAAACGCGTTTTTTACCGTTTCCGGCAGTGTGGACAGCGCGATCACCTTGCGGTCCTGGCTGCCCTTGAGCGCGCTGACCGGCTGGTCATAGCGATCATACACCGCGCCGGTCTGCTGAACGGCGGTTATTTTGTCCAGATCCAGCCGCTGCCAGGAGGACACGTCAAACACAAACCAGCCCGCAATGAGCGCGGCCAGGGTGAGCCCCGCCGCGGCCGCTATGATTTTTCGCAGGATATGCCGTTTGCGCTTTCCCTCGGCCTGCCGCAGCAGGCGGACATCCTCCCGCTCCATCTGTTTTTCCATTCGTTTTAAATGCCTGCGCACACGCATCGCCCTCCCGTCCGATAGCATGCCCCGCCCCGTTAAAAAAGGCAGCAGGTTTTTTCTGCTTGCGTCACACAAATTTAACTTGTACGGCGTTTTTTTCCATGCTATACTGGGTCCGGACCCAAGGAAAGGATGGTTTTTCCATGAAAAAACTGTTGGTTCTGCTGTGCGCGCTGACGCTGGCCGCGGTGTCCGCCGCCCATGCGCAGGCCGATTTCACCGCCCTGTGCGGCGGCCAGCCCATATTCACCCTGCAATATGATGAAAAAGCCTTCAGCCTGGATACCGAAAGCTATCTGGGCAGCAGTGTCGGCGGCCATACCTGGCTGGGCATGCTCTTTGACGGCAGCGCCACCGTGGAGTTTTCAGCCGATGTGTACGCCGATTTGCCTGCCGACTGCGATACCAGCCGGCTTGCCGATTATCTCAGCGGCCTTCTTGCCGGCGAACAATGCGCCTTTCTGGAGCAATACACCTCGCCCGGCCAGGTGCCCTTCGTCATCTTTTCACTGAACGGCGCGGCAGGACAAAGCTATTATGCCGCCCTGCTGGTCCAGGGGTACGCGGTACACTTTGAAATTTACAACCTGCGGGGCGGCGTTGGCCCCGAAGCGCTGGCAACGCTGAAATCGCTTCTGGATGGCGTCAGGCTTTGACGGACAAATAAAAAAATTGACGGGGATAGGGACCGCGCAGGTCCTGTCCCCGTCAATCGTTCCCGGAAACGGGAAACGGGATTATTGTACTAAAACCTGATGAAAACAATGCATCTGAAAACACAAATTTGATAGGGAAGAGATACGAACGGGGGCGTTCTCTTTCGGAGCCCGAAAGAGAACAAGAAAGGGCTGCGTTTGTCGCCGTAACAGCGACAATCGCAAAGAGAAACGGTAACGCAGCGATCCGCTCCCGGGCAGCGCGGCAAAGCCGCGCGACCTGTGCGCTTTGCGCACAGGAAAAAGCAGGCGGACAGACCGGAAAATGAACGAGTTCATTTTCCCGGCTGGCCTCCTGCTTTTTTGATGCCCGGGAGCTCGGCACGCGACCGAAACCCAACTG
>JAFUGB010000202.1 GCA_017469605.1 Clostridia bacterium | reverse complement strand
GGCGGCGTTGAGCTCCGCGCCCTCGCCCACGTCGTAAATATCGGAGAGCAGGGAGGAATCCTTGGGCTTCACCACGATGTTGGCGCCGTAGTTTTTCAGCTCCTTGTTCACCTTTTCCCCCACGCCCAGCATCACGTTGAGCATGCCGGTGGCCAGGGAAGCGCCCAGGGCAATGGTAAAAGCGATGAGCAGCATTTTGCTTTTTTGATGGAAAAGCACGCCGCGGATCATACGAAATAACATAAAATGCCGCCCTCCTTATCTAAATTCCTTTTCACCGGCCAGGATGTCCTCCATCCTGAACACCAGGTTGCCGTCCTTTACTTCGTAGGCCAGCGGGATGGGGTTGCAGCCGCCCTTGAAGCCGATGGTGTTGATGTTCATCACCACGTCGCAGCGCTTGCAGATCACCTGGCCGTTGCGCTCAGAGTAACCGGCGTTGCCGCACACCTCGCAGGCGTCCAGGCCCACGCCATAGCTGGCCGAGCCGGGCTTGCGCACCACGATCCAGCGCACGTCAATGTTCTTTTCGGTGCGGTACTCATAGCGATGCAGGTGGCCGTCGTTGACGGCGTCCAGGGGAATCAGGATCTCATCCCCCGATACGGTATAGGTTTCGGGGGCCGAAAGCTCGATCACCCGGGTATCGTAGGCCTTGACCCAGGTCAGGATCACCGCGAACAGTGCCACGGCCACCGCCACGATCACCGCGGTGCGGCGGCTGCGGCGGTTGCGGGCGCGCAGCTTGCGCAGCTGGGCGGGGTTGTCGTAGGGATCCTTCACCCTTGTATTCTGGATGAATACGATCGCGGCCAGGACGACCGCCAGCCCGGCGGCAATAAAGATAAACAGCTGGATATTGCGTCCGGTAAAGGACATGATGCTTCCGGCCCAGCCGTAGGCTTCCTTGGTGTACTTCACCGGCCATTTCAGCCACTTGGCCCGGTTGACCCAGGGAATGAAGAAACGGCCGAAGCAGAACACGGCATAGGAAATGGCGCCCAGGTTCATTAGGCCCGCCAGCAGGCCACAGGGCTGGACCGTTTCAGCGCAGCAGGCAAGCCTGCGGGCATACACCAGCAGCAGCAGCAGCGCCAGCGTCCATCCGGCCAGGCGCACGCCGTAATAGCTGGACAGGTATCCGTTGCCCATGGTGTTAAAATTAAAGGGATAGAGCATCACCTTGGGCAGGGTGTAGAAGATCAGCACGGCCGAAAGCGCGCTTCCCACCGCGCTGAGCACAGCGCCGCCGGCATGGAAACGAGCCTTTTCCCTGCGGCCAAAGATCAAAGACAGCAGCAGGAACAGCGCCGCCAGCACGATATACGCGGCAAAAATGTAATGATTCCACCGGCTGGAAATGATCTTGTTGGTGTTGTTTTTGACGATGGCAAAAGCAACGCATGCCAGCACGCTCAGGCCAATGCCCGCGCCATGGATCCTGCGGCCCAGCCTGCCGTACAGCCTGCCCAGCACAATATGCATCCAGGTTACATAGGTCACCGCCAGGAGCAGGTCCTCGGTCACCGTCCACAAATATTTCAGCACGTTTTTTCCCTCCGGAAAAGGATACGTCGGGGCTTTTGTGCGCAATGAAAGGTCAAAAGGCAATCTCCCTTTAACGCGCGTAATGCTGGCATGCCATCCCCCGCGGATGACACGCCAGCAATCACATGGGTTTACTGACTATTACGCAATCAGATTACCAGGCCTTTTCGAAGGTCCAGCCAGTCCAGGTAGCCTCCAGGGGCTCGGTCCAGAAGCTGTCAGCCTCAACGCCGGTCTCAGCATCCACGTGCAGCAGGTAGCCGTTTTCAGCAGGGCTCTTGATGTACAGGGTGATGGTGTATTCGCCGTTGGCCAGGGGGATGTTGTTGCCGTAGTGGGGGCCGTCAGAAGCCGCCATGGGCATCATGGAGCCGGAGTACACTTCCTTGCCCTCGGTATCCTTGATGACGAAATCAATGCTCAGATAGGGCACCCAAGCGTCCACGGGGAAAGCATAGGGGTTCTCATTGGCGGTCAGGTCCACTTCGATGTGCAGGTCAGAGCCTTCAGCGGGAGTAGCGTTCTCAACGGGAGCCATGTCCACGGGCTGGAAATAAACCATGCTCATGGTCATGAAGCCGATTTCCTGTTCGCCCTCAACGCCCAGTTCCATTTCGTCGAAACCGGCTTCTTCCTCGGCGGAAGCGATAGCGGCAAAGCTGAACAGCATCATGGCAGCCAGCAGCATAGCAAGAAACTTCTTCATGGTAAAATCCTCCTCAATTCATTCCTTTGGGGTTTTGTATGGCCAGCGCATCCCCGCGCGGGGCAGGGAAGACGGGACATCGGGTTTATTTGGAAAGCTCGGCGCGCAGGGCGTCCATCTTTCCGCGGTAGTGGGCGATCATGAAGGTGATCAGCAGGATGATGGCCAGGATCAACTGCGGCACCAGGGTTTCCAGCCAGGGATAGATGCCGAAGATCTGGATCACGTCGTTTTCGGGGATGCCGGGCACGTTCAGCGTCAGGTCAAACACGTTGCCCTCGGCCAGCTCCTTGATGCCGCTGCCCAGGAAGCTGACGCACATGACGGCCATCAGGATGGACGTGGCGGTGAAGAACACGCGGATGGGCAGCTTGATGGACAGCTTGGTGATGGCCAGGTAGACGAACACCAGCAGCACGCAGCCCACGCCGAAGCCCGCCCATACCATGCCGGGATTGCCCTCGCTGAGCATGGGCTGGTAGAACAGCACCACCTCGGCGCCCTCGCGGAACACGCTCAGGAAGGCGGTGAAGGCCAGGGCAAAGGCGCTGTTCCGCTCCACGGAGGACTGCACCTTGCTGTCAATGTAATGGCTCCAGGAGGCGGCCTCGGCCTTGCTGATCATCCAGTTGCTGACGTAGAACAGCACGCACACGGCGATCAGGGCGGTGATGCCCTCGATGACCTCCTGCGCCAGGCCGGCGCCCACAAAGGC
>JAFUGB010000201.1 GCA_017469605.1 Clostridia bacterium | reverse complement strand
TCCCGCATGATCGCCTTTGCGCTGTGCCTGGCCCTGTGCCTGTCCGCAGCCGTTTTCGCCCTGGCCGAAACCGCCGACGCGGGCGCCGCTGACGCCGCGGAGGTCAGCCCCGTGGCCGCGCTGCTGGGCACCTTCCTGCCCATGATCCTGATCGTGGTCGTGTTTTATTTCTTCCTGATCCGTCCCCAGCGCAAAAAGGACAAGAAGGTCAAGGAAATGCTCAACGCCCTGAAGGTGGGCGACCGCGTATGCACCATCGGCGGCATGTACGGCACCATCACCAACATCCGGGATGAGGATACCATCACCCTGGCGCTGGGTCCCCAGGAAGTGCCCGTGGTGTTTGCCCGCTGGGCCATTCGCAGCGTGGAGGAAATCAGCGTAGAGAATGATTCCGAGGTGCTGGCCTGACCGACCGTTCCGTTTTATAAAGGGCGCTTTGCAAGGCGCCCTTTCGCATATCCAAAAAAAAGAAAGGATGCCGCCCATGAACATCGTAATTACCGAGCCCCTGGGTATCAGCGGGGAGCTGCTGGACGGGCTTTGCGCGCCCTTTGGGGCGCACGCCTTTACCGCCTACGATACCAAGCCCGACAGCGTACAGGCGCTGGTTCGCCGGGCGCGGGAGGCCGATATCGTGATCATGGCCAATACGCCCTTCCCGGCGGAAGCCGTGGATGGCTGCCCAAGCCTGCGCTATATTGACGTGGCCTTCACCGGCGTGGACCATGTGGCGCTGGACCGCTGCCGGCAGCGCGGCATAACGGTGTCCAACGCCAGCGGATACAGCGAGCAGGCCGTGGCCGAGCTGGTGATCGGCCAGGCCGTGGCGCTTTTGCGCGGCCTGCCCGCCTGCGACGCCGCCGCCCGCGAAGGAAGGACCGGCGCCGGGCTTGCCGGCCGGGAGATCGCCGGGCGCACGGTGGGCATCATTGGCCTGGGAAAAATCGGCCTGAAAACGGCGCGGCTGTTCCAGGCGTTTGGCGCCCGGGTCATTGCGCATTCGCCCCATCTAAAGGAGGAAGCGCGGGCGTTGGGCATCGCGTATGTATCGCTGGAGGAGCTGCTGCACCGCAGCGATATCGTGACGCTGCACGCCCCCAGCAACGCGTCCACCCGGGGCATGCTGGGCCCAAAGCAGTTTGCGCTGATGAAGCTCGGGGCGCTGTTCATCAACTGTGCCCGGGGTGCGCTGGTGGATTCCCAGGCGCTGGCCGACGCGCTGAATCAGGGCCGCCTTGCCGGGGCCGCCGCCGATGTGTTTCCCATGGAGCCGCCGCTGCCGCCCCAGGAGCCGCTGCTGCACGCCAAAAACATGCTTTTGACCCCGCACATCGCCTTTGCCACCGAGGAAAGCATGCTGCGCCGCGCCCGGATCGTGTTCAATAACCTGGCGGCGTACCTGGATGGCCATCCGGTTAACCTGGTGTGATGTTCCCTTCTTTCGCAAATCCCGATCTTTGCATCCAAAGGCTGTGGCCTGGCAGCCTTTTCCTTTTGCGGTAAAGCAATTGCCCTCCGGGGAAAATGACGCTTTCATTTTCTTCGGAGGGCATTGGCTTTGCTGTTGGAAGGGGGCGCCCCGGGACGCCTTTACGGATAAGCCGGGTCCAGGGGCACGGCGTCCAGATCGTAGGAGCGGGGATTGAGGTAGGTGGTTTTGATCCATTCGTGGTCAATCACGTAAGTGGTGCCCCAGCATTTCAGATTGCCGCTGATGCATACCCACCAGCTGCCGTCGTTCTGCAGCGAAAGCGCCTTGCTGTGCACGGTGACCTTTTGCCCGGCGGCCTCATAATTGAAGGTGTTCTTGCCCTTGCCCGGCTGAGGACGGGGATAGATCTTGGCGGCGCCGATGACGGCCTCCTGGTCGGTGAGCGATTCATCGTACTGCGGCACGGGCGCGGGGGAGGGCGTTATGTAGATGGGCGCGGCCACAGCGCCGGTGCGCGGGGCAAAATAGAAGGTGACCACCGGGACCGAGACCGAGCCGTCGGCAAAAACCGTCACATTGTAGCTGGCCGGGCCGCAGAAGGTGAGCCAGGTGATATAATCAAAGCGGTTGTCATAGCTGATCATATACGTGCCCTGGGTGAGCTGGCGGGTTTCCCGGTACAGCTCGGTACCGTCGGTTTGCTTGTAGCGGATCTCCACCGCCGCGCCGGGCTGCGGCGTGGGAGTGGGCGTGGGCGTGGGCACGGCGGTGGCGTAGGCGCCGCTGTTGTACTGATAATAGAAGGTAACGCTGGGCGGATCGGCCACGCCGGCGGCGGATACCGTCACCGTTTGATAATTGCTGCTGACCGGCGTAAAATAGCTGCCGCTGAGCTTGCCGGTGATCAGGTGCGTGCCAGGGGCGAGCTTTTCGGAGGAATAGGTGATCAGCGAGCCGTCGGTAAGCCGGTAAAATACATACACTGTGGCGCTGGCCTCGGGCCGCGGCGTGGCGGTATACCAGGTATAGGCATAGGGATTGGGCGTGGTGGTATACCAGGAGTAAGCGTAGGGATTGGGCGTGGCGGTGGCGGGGGTGAGGGGCGCGGCGCTGACCTGGCAGCCTCCATCGCCTGTCAGCGCCCATTCCGAGGGCGTGATCCAACGGCTGTACGCGCCGGGATAGCCCAGGTAAGCGTCCCGGGCCTGCAGCTGGTCCATGCTGTAGGGCGTGACGCGGACGGTATAATGGGTGCCCCGGGCCAAGGCCACCGAGGCCGTGCGGCCGGTAAAGGCCACGCTGCGGCTGGCAGCGGGCTGGCCCCAGGGATACCAGGTGATTTCATATCCGCCGTAAACGGTATTGCGCATGCCCGCCGTGCTGTACAGGGTGCCCTTTTCCTGGGTGAAGGTCAGGGTGGCGGCCGAGGGCGCGTACACGTAAAATTCAACCGGCTGGGAAGCCGTGCCCTCCATGGCCGTGCCGTCGGCCAGGGCGGCGCACAGCAGCAGCGCGCAGGTCAGCAGGGCGGCGCAGAGCAGGCGGATGGCTTTTGTGCTTTTCATGGGTGCCTCCTTGAAAAAACAAGGGTAAAAATACTGTAATTTTATTATACCGGCAGAAGCCCAAAAAGTAAAGCGCATTGACTTTTACACCCCCTGGCGATACAATATATATGCGTTTTTTTACATGAATTACAGGAAAAGGGAAGATCGCCATGAAAGTAGTGCTGCAAAACCTGACAAAGAAATTCCCGAGCCGCAATAAAAAGGGCGATGATGTGATCGCGGTAAACGATTTCACCTTCGAGATCCCGGACGGCAAGCTCATCGGCCTGCTGGGGCCCTCGGGCTGCGGCAAGAGCACCACGCTGAACCTGATCTGCGGCCTGGAGCCGCCCACCAGCGGCCGCATCCTCTTTGGCGAGGATGATGTTACCCGCCTGCCGCCGGAGAACCGGGGCGTGGGCCTGGTGTTCCAGAACTACGCCCTGTATCCGCACCTGACGGTGCTGGAAAATATCATGTTCCCGCTGCAAAACCTGCGCGGCGCGGACAAAATGACCCGCGCCCAGATGAACGAAAAGGCCGTGGAGGCCGCCCGGCTGGTGCAGATCGACGGGCTGCTGGAGCGCAAGCCCAGCGAGCTCTCCGGTGGCCAGCAGCAGCGCGTGGCCATCGCCCGGGCGCTGGTGAAAATGCCCAGGGTGCTGCTGCTGGACGAGCCGCTTTCCAACCTGGACGCCCGGCTGAGGCTGCAAACCCGGGAGGAGATCCGCCGCATCCAGCAGGAAACGGGCATTACAACGATCTTTGTGACCCATGACCAGGACGAGGCCATGAGCATCAGCGACATGATCGTGGTGATGAAATCCGGCGTGGTGCAGCAGATCGGCGCGCCCCAGGAGGTTTATGACAGCCCGGTGAACCTGTTTGTGGCCACCTTCCTGGGCACGCCGCCCATCAACGTGTTTGACGGAAATGTGCGCGGCGGCAAACTGTACATTGGCGACGCCGCCGTGTGCGATACCCCGGGCGTGGGCGACCAGCCGGTATCGGTGGGCATCCGCCCCGAGGGCTTCACGCTGGATGAAAAGGGGCCCTTTGAGGTTTCCCTCAGCCGGGTGGAGGTGATGGGCCGGGATACCAGCGTGGTTTCCACCCATCCGGCCAGCCGGAACGCCGTGATTCGCTCCATCATTCCGGCGCGCAACAGGGTGGACCGGAACGCCCAAACCGTGCGCTTTTCCCTGATGCCCGAAAAGGTGTTCATCTTTGACAGCAAAACCGACGCGCGCATCCTGTTTGGCGCGGAATAAGGGGGCACGGCATGAAAAAGAAAAGCCTCAAGGGCTGGCTGTACCTGCTGCCCGCCATCGTGTTTCTGGGCTGCTTTATGGTATATCCGCTGATCGACGTGCTGGTCTACTCGGTGGAGGAGGGCTACAACAGCGCGTCCCAGACCTATACCGGCATCGGCCTGTACAACTATTCCTATGTGCTGCGCGATCCCTACTTTTTACAGGCGGTGCGCAATACCTTCCTGCTGGTGATCATCACGGTGCCGCTGTCCACCGGCATCGCGCTGCTGATTTCCCTGGGGCTCAACGCCATTAAGCCGCTGCGCAAGCTGTACCAAACCGTTTATTTCCTGCCCTATGTGACCAACACCCTGGCGGTGGGCCTGGTGTTCATGATCCTGTTTAAAAGGACGGCCTACAGCGACGGCCTCATCAACCTGATGCTGCGCTGGTTCCACGCCGGCCCGGTTGACTTCATCGACGGCCCCTACTGGGCCAAGATGTTTGTGCTGTGCTTTTACACCGTGTGGGTGGTCATGCCCTTTAAGGTGCTGATCCTTACCAGTGCCCTGGCCAGCGTGAACCCGGAATACTACAGCGCCGCCCGCATGGACGCCACCCGCAGCTTCCGCGTGTTCTACAAAATCACCCTGCCCATGATATCGCCCATGATCTTCTACCTGGTGATCACCGGCTTCATCGGCGCCTTCAAGGCGTACAGCGACGCCGTGGCGCTCTTCGGCACGGACCTGAACGCCGCGGGCATGAACACCATTGTGGGCTATGTGTACGACATGCTGTACGGCAACAGCGGCGGCTACCCTTCCTTCGCTTCGGCGGCCGCGCTGATCCTGTTTGCCATTGTGCTGACCATCACGTGCATCAATTTGCTAATCAGCAAACGGCACGTGCATTATTAAGGCGGTGACGGCGATGCAGAACAAGCTGGATTTTGATAAGATCGAACGCCGCGCCGCCGGACGCCGGCGGGCGTTTAAAGCCGTTGATTATTTCTTCCTCACGGTGTGGGCGCTGATCGTGCTGTTTCCCTTCTACTGGATGGTGCTGTCCTCGCTGAAAAGCTACAGCGCCTACAACGCCGAGTATATCCCCAAATTCTTTACGCTTTCCCCTACGCTGCAAAACTACAGGGACGCCTTTACCGCCGTGCCCCTGGGCCGGTATTTCCTGAACACCGTGATCTTTACCCTGGCGACCACCGGGCTCATGATGGTGGTGATCATCCCGGCGGCCTTCGCCTTCGCGCGGCTGGAATTTGCCGGCAAGCAGATCGCCTTTACCGTGTTCCTGTCGCTGATGATGATCCCGGGCGAGCTGGTGGTGATCACCAACTTTGTCACCATCACCAACCTGCATCTGCGCAATACCTTTACCGGGCTGATCCTGCCTTCGGTAACGTCGGTGTTCTATATTTACCTGCTCAAGGAAAACTTTGAGCAGATCCCGGACGAGCTGTACCGCGCCGCCCGGGTGGACGGCACCCGGGACTTTGAATACCTGGTGCGGGTCATGATCCCCATCTCCAAGCCCACGCTGGTGACCATTGTGATCCTCAAAGTCATCGAATGCTGGAACAGCTATGTATGGCCCCGGCTGATCACCGACGACGTCCGGTATTTCCTGGTATCCAACGGCATTCAGGAGATCCGCGAAAACGGCTTCGGCCGTGAGAACATCCCCGCCATGATGGCGGCGGTGGTGGTGATCTCGGTGCCGCTGATCGTGCTGTTTTTGATCTTCCGCAACAAAGTGATGGCCGGGGTATCCCGGGGAGGTACCAAGGGATGAGGACGGCAAAAAAAATCGCGGCGCTTTGCATGGCGTGCGTGCTGTGCGTGCTGCTTACGGGCTGCCACGGCTCCCGGGATTCCAGCGCCTTTGTGATCCCCGCTGCCTTTGATACAGGCCGTGATTATGAGATCACCTTCTGGGCCAAAAACGATACCAACAAGACCCAGACCGCCATTTATGAAAAGGCCATTGCCGATTTTGAGACGCTGTATCCCAATATCAAGGTCAATATCCGCCTGTATACCGATTACGGGCGGATCTACAACGACGTGATCACCAACATCGCCACCGGCACCACGCCCAACGTGTGCATCACCTATCCCGATCATATCGCCACCTATCTGACGGGCAACCATGTGGTGGCGCCGCTGGACGAGCTGTTCACCGATGCCCAATACGGCCTGGGCGGCAGCGAGGTGCGCTTTGACAGCCCCGCCGTGGACCAGGTGGTGCCCCAGTTCCTGGAGGAGTGCAAAATCGGCGGCAGCTATTACGCCATTCCCTTCATGCGCTCCACCGAGGCGCTGTACATCAATAAAACCTTTGTGGAGCAATTGGGATACACGCTGCCCGACGTGCTGACCTGGGACTTTGTGTGGGAGGTTTCGGACGCCGCGGCGCGGAAGGATGCCGAGGGCACCTTCCTGCTCAACGGGCAAAAGACCATGATCCCCTTCATCTATAAGTCCACCGATAATATGATGATCCAGATGCTCAGGCAGCTGGACGCGCCGTATTCCACCGACGACGGCCAGATCCTGATCTTCAGCGACACCACGAAGGGCCTGCTCCGCACCGTGCGCGACCATGTGCAGGCCGGCGCCTTCTCCACCTTCAAAATTAGCAGCTATCCCGGGAATTTCCTCAATGCCGGCCAGTGCGTGTTTGCCGTGGATTCCACGGCGGGCGCCACCTGGATGGGCACCCACGCCCCGCATATGGATATCGCCGCCGACCAGGTGGCGGACTTTGAGCTGGCGGTACGGCCCATTCCCCAGTTTGATCCTGAAAACCCGGTGATGATCTCCCAGGGCCCTTCCATCTGCGTGTTCAACAAGGAGGATCCGCAGCTTGTGCTGGCCAGCTGGCTGTTTGCCCAATACCTGATCTCCAGCGATGTGCAGATTGCCTATTCCGAAACCGAGGGCTATGTGCCCGTAACGCTCAAGGCCCAGCAGGACGCGCGCTATCGCGATTATCTTTCCCGCAAGGGCCAGGACAATGACCAGTATTACAGCGTGAAGCTGGAGGCGGCCCAGCTGTTGATGGACAACACGGCCAATACCTTTGTGACGCCGGTGTTCAACGGCTCGGCCTCGCTGCGCGACGCGGCGGGCCAGCTGATCGAGGAGGTCACAAAGGCCGTCCACCGCAAAAAAACGGTGGACGAAAGCTTTATGGACTCGCTGTATGACCAGGTCAACAGCCTGTACCGGCTGGACCAGATCAGCGGCCAGCAGAACGCCGGCGCGGAAAGCCGGGAGATGGGCCCGCTGCCCGGCACGGCCATATCGCTGCTGGCGGCGCTGGCGGCGGCCTGGGTGCTCATCGCGGCATACTGGCTGCGCGGCGTGCTCAAACGTAAAAAAAGATGAAGGGCTCTTTACTTGCGGCGCAAGTTTGGGTATAATAAGTGCGATTCCAGAATAGGATGAAAGGAGACAGAAAAATGAAAAAGTTCCTGGCGTTTGCTCTGGCAATGATGATGCTGGCCCTCACCGCCTGCGCGGTGGCCGAGGATACCAAAACCGTGATGTCCCATGCCGATTATGTGGCGGCGGAGCTGGAAACAGAAGTGACCGTTGAGGCGTATGTGCAGGCCAAGCAGTCCTGGTGGGATAACAAGGCCACCATTTACACCCAGGATGAGGATGGCGCGTATTTCATCTACAACATGCCCATTTCCCAGGAGGAATATGACGCGCTGGTTCCGGGCACCAAGATCCGCGTAACCGGCTACAAGTCCGAATGGTCCGGGGAAGTGGAAATCACCGATGCCGAATATGAAGTGGTGGAGGCTGATCCCTTCATCGCGGAAGCCGTTGACGTTACCGACTTGCTGGGCAAGGATGAGCTGATCGACCATCAGAACGAGCTGGTATCGGTAAAGGGCGTCACCGTGGAAGCCTATGACGAGAGCGGCGCTGCCTTTGCCTACAAGGATCCGGTGGGCAAGACCGACGATTTGTACTTCAAAGTGTCCAAGGACGGCGAAACCTATGAATTCTGCGTGGAGTTTTACCTCTGCGGCCAGGATACCGATGTATACAAGGCAGTGGAAGCGCTGAACGTGGGCGATGTGATCGACCTGGAGGGCTTCCTGTACTGGTACAACGGCGCCAACCTGCAGGCCACCGTGCTGACCCTGGCGGAGTAAAAATCAAAGCGTCAAAACGGCCATGCCCCATGGGCATGGCCGTTTTGATGCAGGAAACAATCGGCGGCACTTATTACAGTGCTATCTCTGCAAATTGCCCTTTTTGAAGGATCACCTGGCTGGCAAACCCGGCTTCCCGGGCCAGGGCAACGGCTGTATCCGCGCCAAAGGCCAGTTTTTGCCGGTCATGGCAGTCAGAATTGATCATAACCGCGCAGCTGCGCTCTTTCAGCTCCCGCAGGATCCACAGGGCCGGATAAGGCATAGCGCGATAACCTCTGGCCATGGCGCCTGTGTTGATTTCAAAAACCGTTCCGGGGGCGCATAACGCTTCCAGCGCAGGCATCACAGCCCGCCGGTATCGGGGATCATTGCCGCTAAAGAGGCTTTCCCCTTCATCAAACTTGGTGAGCAGGTCAAAGTGCCCGATGATATCGCAGCCTGTCGCTTCCTTGACCCGGGCGACCTGCGCATAATAATCGGCGGCATAGGCGATGGCATCCCCATGATAATGCCGCGCGATATGCTGGGCGGTTTTCTCCGCCGACCAGTCCACGCAAAGATGCCTGCCATCCTTTTCAATATAGTGCACCGAACCAATGGCGTAATCATACCAGGGGTCCCTTTTCCCTGCCAGGATATCCTGCTCTATACCGCAGTAAATTTCCATGCGCCCGGCGTACTCTTCCTTCAGCCCGGTGATCTCGGCCCGGTAAGCCGCTTCGCGCTCCGGCGTCATGCCGCAATCCGAAAAAGCGGGCTCCCTGTGCCCCGAAAAGCCCAGCGCGAAAAAGTCCAGGGCGCAGGCTGTTTCAGCCATTTCCCGGGGCGTGTCCCTGCCGTCGCAATAGATGGAATGAGTATGGAAATTACTGCGCATTGCCGGTCATTTTCTCCTGCTTGACCTTATGATCGATCACATGACGGGAAGCCAGCTCCTCGCGGATATCCGCCAGTGAAATACCCATTTCCACCATCATCACCATCACGTGATAAGCCAGATCGGCTACTTCATAGATCGTTTCAGCCTTATCATCGGCTTTGGCGGCAATGATGACCTCGGTGCATTCCTCGCCCACCTTTTTGAGGATCTTGTCGATGCCTTTGGTGAACAGATAGCTGGTATAAGAGCCTTCAGGCAGCGTTTCCTTACGGCCTTTCAGCAATTCCATCAGGCCATCCATCGTGAAGGGCGCGGTTTCTTCGCCCTGATAGATCTTCTCAAAAAAGCAGCTGTCCGCGCCGGTATGGCAGGCCGGACCGTCCTTGCGCACCAGCACCGTCAGTGCGTCCCGATCGCAATCGGCGGTAATGGACACGATGTGCTGATAGTTGCCGCTGGTTTCTCCCTTGAGCCACAGCGCCTGCCTGGACCGGCTCCAGAAACAGGTGAGCCCCTTTTCCATGGAAATTCTCAGGCTTTCGCGGTTCATATAGGCCAGCGTCAGCACTTTTTTGCTTTCAGCGTCCACCACAACGGCGGGAATCAGGCCCTTTTCATCAAATTTCAGCTGATCAATATCAAACATGCTTTCATCTCCTGACAATTATACCGTTCTTGGCCAGTTCATCCTTGAGATCAGGGATCTTCACTTCGCCAAAGTGGAATATGGAAGCGGCCAGGCCGGCATCCACCTTGGGCAGCTTCCGGAACAATTCAACGAAATGCCGGGCGCACCC
>JAFUGB010000200.1 GCA_017469605.1 Clostridia bacterium | reverse complement strand
GAGAGCTTCCGGGCAGAAGAAAACCCGGTGGCCAGCCGAAAAATAAGTTTACTTATTTTCCGGTCTGTCCAGCGGGTTTGCGCTGTGCGCTTTGCGCACAGCATGCACGGCTTTGCCGTGCTGCCCGGACGCAGTGGCAGGCGTCCTTGCGTTGATCACCTTTCCCAGGCTGACGTCGACCTTATGATGAGCCACATCAATTCCTACACAAGAAAAAAGCTGAACAGCCGGTCCGCCTACCAGCTGTTCAGCACAATCCACGGCGAGGATGTTCTCGTTAAGCTCCGTCAAAAGCTGATCCCCGCGAACGAGATCAATCTTACGCCCATGCTACTCAAGCAGAGCTAACAGAATCCTTTCTGCTATCCCGGTCCAATACCGACTGTTCAGGGGTGGAAACCGCTATTGCAAAATTTTTGCCGCCGTTTCGACCTCCGGTCAGCTTGCGCTTTTTTGACCGTACAGATTTGATCTGCCTTGATTGTACTACCGCCGGCCCCGCCTGACAAGACCCTTTCTAATAGTAACTTCCAGTTCGCAATCCGAATTTCTGCTTTGTCTCAACTTTGCAAGACTTATTTCCGGTTTTCTCTATTTCCCAGAACTTACTCTTGCATGACATATACTGTTCTGGAACTTACTCTTGCAAACTGGAACTTCTCTTTGCAATTCAGCCTAAAAAGGCGTGGGGATATAATATCTCCACGCTTTTTTAAGCTAATCTCATTCTTTCATGAGTTTATCTTGATTATTCGGTTGTTATATGCTATAATAAGACAAACTTCTGTTGAGGTGCTATTATGACCGTAAGTTACGATAAGCTTTGGAAGCTTTTAATAGATAAAAGAATAAACAGGACTGCGTTAAAAAACCTATCAGGGGTTAGTTTTAATGTGTTGGCAAAAATGGGACGTAATGAATATGTCTCATTAGAGAGTCTATGTAAAATATGCACAGCTCTCGAATGTGACATAGGAGAGATTATGGAGTTTACAAATGGCGAAACTGCTTGATTACGTTACGCAATGTACAATTGAATACATTGAGAAAATGCCTAAATCTCTGCGAAAAAAGTACGGGCAGTTTTTTACCAGTAGTGAAACCGCATCTTTTATGGCGGGCTTATTTGATATGCCCTTAGATAAGGCAGAATTAAGTATTTTGGACGCTGGTGCTGGATCTGGTGTACTTTCTGCCGCTCTAATCGAAAGGGCACAAGACGCTGCTAATATCAAGCATATTAAGCTAACTTGTTATGAAAATGATCCTAACATTCTCGTTGTGCTTAAAGAAAACCTCGAATGGGTACAGTTAAACTCTGAAATTAAAATTGATTATCAAATTAAAACCGAGAATTATATTCTCAGTCAAGACTTTCACTACAATGGATGGATTGGGGCGAATCCTCAGCCTGAGAAATATGACATGGTGATTGGTAATCCGCCATACATGAAAATTGCAAAGGATGCACCAGAAGCGAAAGCGATGCCAGATGTGTGTTATGGTGCTCCTAATTTATATTTTCTGTTTGCGTCAATGGGAGTTTTTAACCTTAAAGCGAATGGAGAAATGGTATATATTATACCTCGCTCTTGGACTTCAGGAGCTTATTTCAAGAAATTTAGGCAAAAATTCTTGAAAGAATGTGTGCTGGAGCATATCCATCTTTTTGTAAGCCGAGATAAAGTCTTCGATAAAGAGAGTGTTTTACAGGAGACGATTATAATTAAAGTCAAAAAGACGGAGGTAACCCCGAGCCATATTCGTATTACGACTACAAAAACTAATAGGGATTTTTCTGAGATCACAGTATTCAATGCACCTTATGATATTGTAGTATCAGGTGGAGATAAATACGTCTACTTGGTCACCAACCCCGAAGAGGTAGACACACTCAAAAAACTGAATAGCTGGAATTACACTTTGCCAAAGCTCGGTATTCCCATGAAAACAGGACTTACAGTTGACTTTAGGAATAGAGATGCTTTGAGAAATGAGGACGAAGAAGCGGCCGTGCCATTGTTCTATTCCCAGCATATCAAAGACGGACGGGTTATTTTCCCAATCGGTAAGGAATGTGAATACATCGTTACTGATCAGCCCGGGCTTTTGCAAGATAATGAAAACTATCTCTTCGTAAAGCGTTTTACCGCAAAAGAGGAAAGACGCAGACTACAATGTGGCGTTTACCTGTCCAGAAAATATTCAAGGTATAATAAGATCAGCACGCAAAACAAAATCAATTTTATCGGAGGAGTGAAAGGACTTTCAGAATGTATTGTGTACGGCCTGTATGTCTTGTTCAACTCTACTCTATATGATAATTATTACAGGATACTGAATGGGTCAACACAAGTTAATTCAACTGAAATCAACTCTATGCCGGTGCCATCCCTCTCCGTTATTGAGGAAATGGGTAAGTCGCTGATTGCATCTCATGATACTTCAGAACAGTCCTGCAATGAAATCTTAAGGAGTTTTATATATGACCAAGATAGAAGAAGCGAGAACTATCCTCAAAGAACTGCGAGTACCGGAAAAACAGCAGTCTGATATGTGCTGCTATGTCTTTTTAGCACTGGCAAATATTAAGAAACGAGATTTGTGGGCAGAAGCCTCAAACGAATGGATACGGATACATGATGTGATTGCCTATACGAAAGACAATTACGGAGTTACATATGCGGAAAACAGTCGAGAGACTATCCGCAAACAGGCTATGCATCACTTCCGCAATGCGGCATTTATAGAGGATAACGGGCTCGCAACGAATAGTCCTAACTATCGCTATAGACTGACAGATGAAGCTCTACGAACAATACAACAATTTGGAACTAAGGGCTGGGGTGCAGCAAGAGATGCTTTCCTTAGTTTGCATGAATCATTGATAGATCAATATACATCCAAGCGAATCATGAGGAAAATGCCCGTTAGGATAAACGGCACGGACTTCACTTTTTCTCCAGGCAAACACAATGCGCTGCAAAAGGCAATTATTGAGGAATTCGCCCCGAGATTTGCGCCCAACACAGAGTGCCTTTATGTAGGTGATACCATAGCGAAAGACTTGGTTAAAAATGAGGGCAAGCTTCGTGAACTCGGTTTTGAGATTACTTTACACGACAAAATGCCTGATGTAGTACTTTACTCGGCTGAAAAGAATTGGCTGTATTTCATAGAATCGGTTACTTCTGTTGGTCCTATGGAGCCGAAGCGAATTAAAGAAATCGAGCAAATGACAGCCAATGTCACTGCCGGAAAAGTTTATGTTACTGCATTCCTTGATTTTAAGACCTTCAAGAAGTTTTCCGAAACTCTTGCATGGGAAACCGAAGTCTGGATCGCCGATATGCCAGATCACATGATTCATCTTAATGGTGATAAGTTTTTAGGGCCAAGATAATAAAAATAAAGAGGTGCCAACAAAAACAATGTTGTTTAATGTATATTACTTAAATTTTTCAAAAGTTTATGAAATTAAGATGATGTTAAGTAACATCATCAAAACTGACGAAACAGTGGAGACAAACCAAGGTGATACCCTTGACGCTGAATTACAAGCGAAAATGGGCACTAAATTTTTGAAACTTTTCAACGCTGAGGTCGGGTCTGAAATTAAATCCGGATCATCTGATTCTCAAAAAGTTCTTGAAAATTTCAAGGTTACAATGACAAAATCACTTATATTGAACGAAGTGATTGAGAAATGTAAGGTTATTGGATCCAATTTTACTGATGTTGCGGAGGGGCAACTCATTAGAATCGATAATGTATCGCTTTCTCTTGAAAATGAGATGGAATTGCGTACTGTGAAAATGTTCTCTAACGGTTCCTTTAAGGGTATGCGTTTACCGGAGGCTGGGGGGCTTGATATCAATAACCTTTTCAATTCCATGTTCAAGGACTATTCGTACAAGCTCAAGGGTGAGTTAAGAGATAGTGACGAAAAGCTTTTGGTAAAAATTCCGCTCACCTTTGAAAACGAATTTGAAAATCTTTATAATGTGGATGATTTGTTTATCGGGAATGTGTCTCTTCTCGGCATAGATAAAGGTAAAACAAAGAGTCATAGGCTAAAAAATTCTTTTGATTTTTTCCAGGTACTAGGGCAAACTTCTGACGCTGATTCAGACAGTGAAGTGCATAATAGTCAGTATTCTGCTCCTACAGTAGTTAAATTCAAAAGCGAAGATGACGATATAGATTACAATTATATTGATCTACTTGCAATCGTACAGGTAATAAGCTCTGAGAGCCCAGCGGCAGAAGCAAGCCCAAAGAAAGCTAGAAGAAAGAAGGATACTGAGTGAGTACGCTATTCTTCTATACCAGGCAACAGTTTTTTAATTTCAAATCCGCTCAAACAGTAGCAGGGTTTGAATTTCTCAGTATGTCAAAGCTGCTTTCTTCTCAGAGAATTGATGGATTAGATAGCGACCAGCAGTATTTTGTGGATATATCATCATTGGCCGGCTTTGTGAAAACCAATGATTTTCAGTTGCTGAATTTCGAACAGCTTTTTGGCAGCTTTGGGGAAAATATTACTTTTATTTGTGATAAAGTCTATGAGACGGACATCAGGTATTTATTTCGGTATGTATTTGATGATTTTTCTGATATCGAAGTAGAGAACGAAGATGTACCTGTTGAAAATGGAGAAAAGCCAATATCACAAACTAAGTCAGTGAAAAAAATCACCGATTTGAACGATTCGGAATTGGACAGTTTCTTTGAAAACTTTGATGCAAGACTTTATGGTCATGAACGCTTCAAGGAAGAATTCAAAGGACTTGTTAATTCGTTTAGAGTATTTAACAAATTGGGGGAGCACAAGATTCTGTCACTCTTCTTGATGGGAGATTCTGGTGTTGGAAAAACTGAGGTTGCGAGATCAATACACAAAGCCCTTGGAAGCAAAGCGAAATTAGCAAAAATTAATTTTGGTAACTACAGTAGTCATGATGCCCTTAATAGCTTGATTGGAAGTCCATTGGGGTATATTGGTAGCGATGGTGGTGAGTTATTAAAAAGAGTTAACGAGTCGGATATTGGCTTAATTCTGATAGATGAGTTTGAAAAAGCAGATAATGCTGTATTTAACTATTTCCTTGACGTCCTTGAAAATGGTAAGATTGTCAATTCTCAAGCAGATGAGTATGATGTCAGTGGTTATATTATTGTTTTTACCTCAAATATCACCAAGGAAAACTTCAAGAGTAAAATATCGCCAGAACTCAGATCACGTTTTGACTATAAAGGTGTTTTTAATCTTCTTACTGATGAGGATAAGAAGAAATTCGTCCATTTCAGGGTGAATCAAATTATTTCAAAATATACCGAGTTGGTTTCCAATGATTTGCCAGAAAAATTGCATGATATTATTGTTAGCGAGATTGATGTTTCTCAATATAAAAATATGAGAGATCTAAATAAAAAGATAAAGGATACCTTTGTTATTCACCTTAAAAGCAGAAGAAAGAACTGATACGATCGCGTGACAACACAGTGACAACAAAAATCTTGATAGTCCAAAATTTATAGGTAATGCAAATAATCCTGATAATCTGAGCTAAATGGCCTATACAAAATCGTTTAGCTCACGGTTTCTAGGAGCGAGTGGGAATAAGAGAACCAGAGCGCTAAAAGTCCTTATTTTATAAGGGTTTGCAGACTCTGAAAATCGGCTCTGATAACCAAATGATAACATTTCCCGAAGCCGAAATTATAGAAAATTCCCGGTGGCTTTGGGGTTCAGGATGGTGCCGCTTTTACGGCGACAAACGCGGCCCTTTCTGGTTCTCTTTCGGGATCCGAAAGAGAACGCCCCCGTTCGTCCTCTCCCCGCGATCCAGCGCTTTTTCCTGTCAGGCCCGAACACGGGGGCTTTGCCAAAGGGCCGCGGCGCGAGAAAACAAACAGCATCGCTTACGCCTGGGCCTTCTTGGCGGCGTCGCCCTTGCCCAGCAGCCTGTTAAAGAACTTGCGGCGCTTTTCCCGGCGCTCCAGGCGTTCGCCCAGGTCGCGGGCGCCCACGCCGTACACCAGGTACAGGATCAGGCCGGACACCAGCATGATGAACACCGTGGAGGCACAGCGGCGGCCGGAGGCGTTCATGTTCATATTGTCGCGGCCTTCCTCGTTGCACATGCTCTGGATGACCATGGCATAGGTAGTGCCTTCGGATTTCTGGAAGGTGGCGCCCATATCGTACTCGGTGAACAGGGCGTTGAAGTTCAGCGCGAATACCGCCAGCACGCTGGGCAGCACGATGGGCAGCTTGACCTTAAGGAAGGTAACCAGCTGGCTGGCCCCCAGGTTCCGGGCGGCGTCCTCCAATTCGTCATCGATGGCGTAGAAGGCCGCCTTGATCATGCGCAGGGCGAAGGGCAACTTGACCACCGTATAGGCGATGATGATCAGGAAACGCACGTTTTCCCTGTAGTACAGGTTTTGGCCGAACACGTACCAGATATTGCCGTTAAAGAATACCCGGTAGCTGTAGCAGATCAGGATGGTGGGCAGCAGCCAGGGGAACAGCAGGCAGGCTTCCACGATGGCGGCGCGCTTTTTATTGCGGTGCTTGAAGATGTAATTAACCGCCACTACCACAATGACGCAGGCCAGGGCGGCCGCCACGGCCGACAGCACGAAGCTTAACCGGATGCCGCCCACCGTTTTTTCATTGGAGAACACGCCGGAAATGGCGTTGATGCGGGTGGCCGTTTTGCCGTTGCTGCGGGTGTACTGGAAATCCTGGGTGCCAAAGTAGTTCATCAGCGTCCATTCCGTGGGGTTCAGCGCCTTGGCGCGTACGGCAGCCCAGTTCTGGAAGGAAAACAGAACGATCATGACCACGGGGGTCATGTAGATGATGAAGAGCACATAGGCGTAGATATGCGACAGCACATTGGCCACCGGGCTTTGGATCTTCTGTTTGACCAGCTTGGCCTTGGTTTTGCTGACCGACAGGTAATGGCCCTTGCGCTCATAGTGGTTAAGCACGGTGAGCAGAATGATGGTGAACATGGCCAGGATTACGCTGAGCAGCGCGGCGCGGGCCTGGGGGAAGGATTCATTGGCGGTGGAGGAGCCGGCCAGGCGCACGATTTCCGGGTTGATGCTGTTGTAGCCCAGCAGGGTGGGCGCGCTCATGGCGCACAGGCCGGTGATAAAGGTCATGACCGTGAGGGAAAACAGCGTGGGCAAAAGCGTTGGCATGACCACCCGGAACAGCACCTTGAAGGGGCTGGCGCCCATGTTGCGGGCGGCCTCCACGGTGTTGTAATCGATGGCGCGGATGGCGTTGCGCAGGAACAGCGCGTGGTTGCTGGTGCAGGCGAAGGTCATGGTGAACAGCACGGCGTTAAAGCCTGAAAACCACTGCTTGTTGATGCCCGGCATGATTTCCACCAGCCATTTGGTGATCATGCCGTTGCTGTCGTACAGGAACTGGTAGCCCGTTACCAGCGCCACGCCGCTGTAGATCAGCGTGGTCATATAACCCAGGCGCAGGATCTTGGCGCCCTTGATATCAAAATATTCGGTGAGCAGCACAATGCTGATGCCCACCACGTTGACTGTGATCACCAGGCAGACGGCTAATTTCAGCGAATTCCACACAAAGGAGGGCATTTTGCCCGTGAAGAAAAAGCGGATCACGGCCAGGGGATCGGTTTTGCCCGCGGCGTCCTTGGTGGTGAAGATCGAGGTGAGGGTATTGAGACACGGCACCACCATAAAGCCTAAAAACAGATACAGGAACAGCACGCCGCCGAAGATCTTATAGATTATCGACAGGTCAAGCCCGCCCAGGGCGCGTTTGGAAGCACCTTGTTTCTGCATGGCGTCCTCCTTACTGCGCGTCATAGGACATCACATCCTGGGGATGGATGCCCACGGTGACGGTATCGCCCACCTCATAGATGTTGATGCCGTCGTTCTTTTCAATCACCTTGATCACCTGGCCCTCGGCCCGGATATAGTACTTGATGTACAGGCCGTAATACTCGCGGCTTTCAATGATGCCCTGGGCCTGGTATTCGTCCGTCTCTTTTTCGCGGTTCACGCGCACGCGCTCCAGGCGGATGAAATGATGCTGCTTTCCGTCCAGCCCCAGGCGCTTGGCCACGCCTTCGCCCAGGGGATTAATATCTCCGATGAAGTTGGCCACAAACTCGGTCCTGGAATGATTGTATACCTCGTTGGGGGTGCCGATCTGCTCAATGTAGCCCTTGTTGAACACGGCAATGCGGTCGGAAAGCGTCAGGGCCTCTTCCTGGTCGTGGGTCAAGTAAATGGTGGTTATGCAAAAGTACTTCTGCATCTTTTTAAGCTCGTTGCGAAGCTGCACGCGCAGCTTGGCGTCCAGGTTGGAAAGCGGTTCGTCCATGCAGATGATGGCCGGGCCGGTTACCAGGGCGCGGGCGATGGCCACGCGCTGCTGCTGGCCGCCGGAAAGCTGGGAAACGGCTTTTTGCAGCTGCTCGTCGGTCAGATCCACCTTGCGGGCAATATCGCGGACCTTCGTATCGATTTCGGGCTTTTTCAGCTTTTGGATCTTGAGGCCGAAGGCGATGTTGTCATACACCGTCATGGTGGGGAACAGGGCGTAGCTCTGGAACACGATGCCGATGTTGCGCTTTTCAATGGGCACGTGGGTGATGTCGCTGCCCTGCATTTTTACGGTGCCGCTCACCGGCTCAATAAAGCCTGTGATGGTGCGGAGCGTGGTGGTTTTCCCGCAGCCGGATGGGCCCAGGAAGGTAAAGAACTCGCCTTCCTTTACATGAACGTTGATATTGTGCAACGCTTCAAAATCCCCAAATTTCACGACGATATCCGAAAGTTGAATCATAAACGCATCTGCTCCTTTATGTTATGCATCCGGTGTGTCAGCGGCGCATCCTCCTGCGGGTGCTCCCCTGATAAAAACGGGGCGAGCCCGCAATGGGCCCGCCCGAAAATCAGCTTTGGATTATTCAGCCTTCTGGGTCAGGGTTGCCCAATCCAGGTTGTCCCAATCGGGTTCGGCGGGGGCAGCGGCGTTGTCGGCCCAGTAGAAGCCCAGGTTGGTCATGATGTTGGTCCACTCGGCGGTGTGGGCGCCCACATACTCGGCATAGGTCATTTCGGTGCCGGGCACGGTGGTCAGGGAGCAGTTCTTGAGGGTGTAGATGGCCGGAGTCTCGTCAAACAGCTCGTCAGCGGCGGCCTGGTTGCAGGGATAGCTGTCGAATTCTTCGGACCAGGCAATCTGGGTTTCGGCGGAGCCGAACCATTCGGCAAAGGCTTTCACGGTTTCGGTCTCGGCGTCGGTGCGGCCTTCGCGGTCCAGCACGCCCAGGTACTCGGCAATGTAGTAGGTGCCGTCGTCGATGTCAACCAGCGCCCAGTTTTCGGGGTTCAGGGTGCCGCGCAGGGGATTGGCATAGGTGCCGGCGGTGGCGGCGGCGTCAATGTTGCCGTACAGCGAGGAGGAATAGAAGGTGGCAATCTGCACATCGCCGCGGATCAGGGGCTCCAGGCCGTAGCCGTCGCCGGTGAAGTTGCCGCCCGCGCAATAGGCCCACAGCGTCTTCCAGCCGTCAATGCTGATGCCGCCGGCGGGGCTGGTGGGATCGGTGAAGCTGTACAGCATGGCGCTGTTGATGTTGGCGTTGGTGGTGCCGCCCACCTTGCCCTGGCGGTACCAGGTGTAGCCGGCGTTGACCAGGTCGGCCCAGTGGGCGAAATGCAGCGCTTCGCCGTTGGTGCCCAGCTCGTCATTGCGGTAGAGCATCAGCACGTTCTGGATTACCAGGCCGTACGCCTTGCCGTCATACTTGTAATCGCCCACTTCTTCGGCCCAGGAGGGGGTCCAATCAGCGATCTTGAGGTTTTCATACTGGCCGCCCACCAGCTGGGACCAGCGCACTTCGTTCAGGCCGAAGATGATGTCGCCGTCCTTATTCTCGTTGGCGGCCTGCACGGCGGCGGTATCGCCGGAGATAACGGAGTTGTCATCGATGGAGATGCTGAAGCCCGCTTCCTTGGCGGCGTTGACCAGCCAGGTGGTGCGCTCAGGGGAATTGGAGTTGGAATAAATGCGGATGGTATAATCGCTGTCAGCCATCGCGGGGAAGGTGCACAAAGACAATACCATAACCAGAGACAATGCCAGCGCAACAAATTTCTTCATAATTGTGCCAGACTCCTTTCAATATTGGTCCGCTTCCTGCACGGATCACATTTTTTATTATTATACCGTTTTATTACCACTTTGTCAATGTTCAGCGTTCACAAGCGCAAAAAATATGCTATAATAAACCAATCAACGCAAGAACGGAGCTTGCCTGTTTTATGAAGCAGATTTGCTTTTTCCTCATTCTTCTGGCGCTGCTGGGCGGTCCGGCCGCCAGGGGCGAAAAGGTTGTGGTCTATCTTCCCACGGAGGCGCCGCAAGCGGCGCCTGTCGCCGTTCAGCGGGAGGAGGATACCTGGTACGATCCCGCCTGGTATGACCAGGCGACGGGCAGGCTGGACCTGACCGGATGGACGGGCGGCGGCGCCGAAGCGCTGAAGCCGCTGCTCCGAAGCGTTCCCGGGCTGAAATACGTGGACCTTTCCTATTGCTCGCTGACCAATGAGGAGCTGGCGCGGCTGCGCGAGGAGCTGGCGCCCGAGGGCATCAAGATCGTATGGACGCTGACGCTGAAATTCGGCTACACCCTGCGCACCGACGACTGGGTGTTTTCCACCCGCCATTCCTCCAAGGATCCGCGGTTGGAGGATGAAGATGTGGACTGCCTGCGCTATGCCACCGAGCTTCGGGCGCTGGATTTGGGGCATAACTGGATATTCAACGCCGATTTTCTCGCGCCCATGAACGAATTGCGGGTGCTGATCCTGTCGGACAATAAGATGGACGATCTGAGCTGCCTGGCGGGCAAGCCCTTGGAATACCTGGAAATATTCAACACACATGTTAACGATATTTCCTTTTTATACGGCTGCGATACGCTGCTGGACATCAACCTGTGCCACACCTGGGTGGGCGACCTGCGCCCGCTGTACCGCCTGAAAAACCTGAAGCGCATCTGGATGGGCGACGCGCCCATGCTGACGCTCGCTGAGCGCAAGCGCTTTCTTGCCTGCCAGGAGCAGAACCTGGAAGCCTATGATTTTTGGACCGATATTCCCACCCTGTACGGCTGGCGCGGCGATGAAAACGGCCCCGGCCATCCCCGCTATGAGATCATCAAGGCCATGTTCAGGGAAAACATATACTACGATTTTAATACCGTGCTGCGTCCCGACCAGTACGTATCCCTGTATAAAAAATAAAACTGCCTTTTCGCGGCGCCTCCGCCGGTGAAGCCCCTTCACAAATGCGAACATATGTGCTATAATGGCCGTCGTAAATCGCTCAACG
>JAFUGB010000199.1 GCA_017469605.1 Clostridia bacterium | reverse complement strand
TATCAGCTGCTGGAAACAAAAACCCGGGAGCTGGGCGAGCAGCAAGCCCAATTGGACGCCGCACAGATCACCCTGGCCCAGCAGGAAAAGGATCTGGAGACCACCCGCGTGCAGCTGATGGGCAGGGAGGAGGAGCTTTCGCTGATTCAGATTCAGCTGGATACCAAGGAGCAGGATCTGAACGCCGCCACGGCGAAGCTCAGCCAGCGGGAGGAGGAAAACGAGCGCCTGCTGGCCCAGATCGTGCTCAAGGAGGCCGACCTGGCCGATCAGCAGAACAAGATCGATGCCCTGCAGCTTGTGCTTTCCGAGCAGGAAAAGGAACTGAGCAGCTATCAGGTGCAGATTGCGGATCTCCTGGGCGTTCGCACCCGCATTGTGGAGGATCTGCGCAACGCCCTTTCCAGGGCCCATATATCGGCCACCGTGGATCCCAATACCGGCGATATCGTGCTGGACAGCACGCTGATGTTTGAAACCAACAGCGCCGTGATCCGGGAAGCCGGGCTGGCGCAGCTGGATCGGCTGATCCCGGTTTACCTGGATGTGCTGCTCAGCGATGCGTACCGGGAGTATGTGGCCGAGATCATGATCGAGGGCCATACCGATTCCACCGGCCGCTATGAACGCAATCTGGAGCTTTCCCAGGAACGCGCGCTGAACGTGGCCAAGTACTGCATGGGCATGCCCGCGCTCACCGCCCGGCAAAAGGAGCTCCTTAAAAAAATCGTCACGGCCCAGGGCCGCGCCGATTCCGACCTTGTATATAACGCGGACGGCACCGAAAACCAGGACCGCAGCCGCCGGGTGGAAATCAAATTCCGCCTGAAGGATTCCGAAATGATAGAACGGATGGGAACCATCCTGTCCACGCTGGAGTGAAGCAAAACATGAAATACGCCGCAATTTTTATGGCCGTTCTGGTGGCCGTGGGCCTGATGCTGGGCGTTTATACCTATGCCAATGCCCATCTTACGGCAGCCGCCGTATCAATGAACGCCGCCCAGGGATTTGAAAAGCCTGAGGATTTTGCCGCGCTGCAAAATGCGATGGACCACAATGCCCTGCTGGGTACCGCCTACGCGGACAGCCTGCCGGGAAGCAGCCTGGATTATGTGTTTGAAACCTACACCTTCCGCCTGAGAAACGGCGGACTGATCGGCGCTGAAATGGTGGAGATCGAGCCCATTCCCCTGGAAGGCGATGTGCTGAGCTATACAACCCTGGATACGGCCCAGGTGAATGCCAATCTGACCGTTCCCGCCCGCAAGGAGCGCGACGCGTGGTGCGTGGTGGTGCACAGCGCCAACCAGGACGAATTGCTGCGCCGGCAGCGCAAATTCCGCGTGACCTATTACATGTGGGGCATGGCAAAAACCATGACGGTCAGCTATCAATAAATATATAGAAGAAAATAAAGGAGCTGGGGGCTCCTTTCAGGCGATCTAAAAAGTGTCATTTTAAAATAAAGCCGGTAAATGCCAGCAAGATTGGAACACGGAAATGCAATCCGCAGCGACGGCGTGTACGTCGCGAGGAGAAAAATTCCGGAGGTCCGCTTGCCGACCGGGAGGAATTTTTCATTCCGCTCAAATTTTCTGGCCGTGCGCTGTTAAGCGCACAAGAAAATTTGCATTTCGAAGAAAATGATTCTTCATTTTCTTCGGGGGCAACGGCTTTGCCGATGCCCTGAAAGGAGCCCGGGGGCTCCTTTTTTTGCGTCCAAAAAGCGAAACAATTTTTCCCGCACCCTTTTCGGCCTGCGACATAGCATGGAAGTGTAAACCGCGCAAGCGGAAAACCCGCGGCTCCGCCGCGGAAAATAAGGAGGCAGGAAAATGTCTTTTTATTCCTATAAGAACGCCGACCCTGTCAACAGCCCGGGCGAAATTTCCGGAAGCGCGCTGGACGGCCTGAACGAAAAGGTATGTATTCAGGTGCAGCGGGTGTATGACAGCTGCCTGCAGCAGGAGCAGCTGGACAGCCGGGACGTTACCATTACCAGCTATGCCCAGGTAGTCAATAACTGCGCGGGCGGCGATACCACCGTTCCGCCCACGGCCCCGGTGCCGCCCATCCAGTTTGAAAGCTGCCGTTCCAGCGCCGCGGATATCGACGTATCCAACCTGACGGTGGAGCGCCTGGTGGACCGTCCCTGCTTCGCCCGTGTGCGCGGGTATATCGATATCCCCATCGATATTCTGTTCACCGATTCGCGCTGCGTGGAATACATCGGCAAGGGCACCGTCCGCGTTACCAAGGACGTGCTGCTCTCCGTTCCTGATGATTCCATCGTGCCCTATTCGCTGGAGGGCCTGGCCAGCGCGATCTGCGTGTCGGGCAGCTATCTGGGGGATAATGTGTTCCGCATGACGATCTGCGTTTCCATTATCCTGAAGGTGCTGGCCCGGGTGGAAATCCTGATCCCCAGCTACGGCTTCTGCTCCATCCCGCCCTGCGAAGAATTTGCCGATAACGTGTGCGATGAGTTCTTCTCTCTGCCCCTGTTCCCGCCCCTCAACCTGTGCGAGGCCGGGGAAGTATCCCCTGATACGGGGAACGGCGGCAATGGATGCTGCCGCCGCAACCGGTGCGGCAGCGCCGGAAACAGCGGATGCAGGTCCTGCGGCAACTAAAGGAAGAATAAAAAACCCTGCCGGAAGGGAAAAAACGCCCTTCCGGCGGATTTTTGAAGAAAAAAGTTTGAAAACCGCGAACGCAAAATGGGGGCAATATCTGTGTTTCTTGTGGTTATAAAAAAGAGACATCCACAAGATATGCCAATTAACACGAATAATTGAAAAAGAAAAACGGAAAACGTTCGTATTTTGGAAAAATACTCAAAAAAGATGAAAAAATCTTCAAAAAAGGTGTTGACAAAAAGGGTTAGGATGTTGTATATTAATTGAG
>JAFUGB010000198.1 GCA_017469605.1 Clostridia bacterium | reverse complement strand
GCCTGTTCCCGGGTTTTGCGGATGCGCGCCAGCGTATCCAACACCGGCAGGCCCGTTCTTGCGCCCACCAGCTGGCAGAGCAATCGGGACTGGTTGACGCCGCGCATCCTCTGCCGAGCAGGGTGCAGCGGCACAGGCGTCAGGGCATCGTAGGCGCCGGCCGGGCAGCACTGCGCCATCCCGGCAGCCAGCGCCTCCGCCGCCTCATCCTGATAATGGAACTTGAGCAGCTTGACCAACTGCGCCGCCGCGCCGGTATACCGATACGCGGCATAGGCTTCCGCCATAGGGGCCAGCAAATCCCCCTGGCAAAAGGGGCAGATTCCCTTGCCGTCCAGCGGGTGCATGCAGCGGATGCATACGCCGTCCCGCAGCCGCAGGGAAAGCAGCTCCCGCCGGCAATCGGGACACAGGCAATATTGCGTATCCGCCAGGCGGGGATCGCCGCACAGCAGGCATTCCGCGCCCCGGGGAAAGAATAGCTCCGCCGCCCGCATCACAGCGTGAGCTCCGGCAATTCGCTGAGCCGCGCCGCCAGAGCGGTATACCGGCGGGCAATATGATTGTTATTCACCATGGCCGCCACAGCATCCTCCCGGCCTACCAGCACCACCAGCTGCTTGGCCCGGGTCAGCGCGGTATAAAACAGGTTGCGGGTCAGCAGCATGGGCGGGCCGCCCACGGCGGGCATCACCACGCAGTTGAATTCGCTTCCCTGGCTTTTGTGTACAGACAGGCAATAGGCCAGCTCCAATTCCTCCAGCATGGCATATTCATAAACCGCCGTGCGGTCGTCGTCAAACAAAACGGTGAGCTCCTTTTCCTCGGCGTCCACGGCAAGCACGGTGCCCATATCGCCGTTGAACACGCCCTGGCCCTCCGTGCCTTTGGCGTCCTCCCATTCCAGCTGGTAGTTATTCTTGATATGCATCACCTTATCGCCCTGGCGGAAGATCTTATCGCCGTAGCCGATTTCCTTTTTCTTGGGGGAAGGCGGATTCAGCGCCGCCTGCAGAAGGCCGTTGAGCGCCAGCACGCCGCAGGCGCCCTTTTTTGTGGGGGAAAGCACCTGGATATCGCGCACAGGCTCAAAGGATTTTAAAAAATGGGGCAGTCGCGTGCCGCACAGCTCCACGATATCCCGGGCCGCGTCCTCGCCAAAGGGCCTGCGCTCAAAAAAGAAGTTGCCGCCCTTCTGATTCAGGACAGGCATTTCGCCGCGGTTAATGGCGTGGGCGTTGCGCACGATCAGGCTGCTTTCGGCCTGGCGGAAAATTTCGGTGAGCCGGATGGAGGGCACGGCGCCGCTTTTGAGGATATCCCCCAGCACATTGCCCGCGCCCACGCTGGGCAATTGGTCGGCGTCGCCCACCAGGATCAGCCTGGTGCCCTGGGGCACGGCCCGGAGAAAAGCGCGCATCAGGAACACATCCACCATGCTCATCTCGTCCACAATCAGGCAGGTGCAGTCCAGCGGATTTTCCTCATCCCGGGTAAAATGCCCGTCCTCGCCGCCATATTCCAACAAACGGTGCAGCGTGCTGGCCTCATGGCCGGTGGCCTCGCTCATGCGCTTGGCAGCACGGCCGGTAGGCGCCGCCAGCAGCACGCTTTCCTTATCCAGCAGCGACAGGATGCAGTTGATGATGGTGGTTTTGCCCGTGCCCGGGCCGCCGGTAATCACCAGCAGGCCCTGCTGCACGGCCATCGATATGGCCTTGCGTTGCGTATCGGAAAAGCGAATACCGTTATTCTTTTCAAAGCTGCGGATCTGGGCCGATACCGTGCCGCTCATGACGGTCTGGGCGGCTGCCTGCAATTCCCGCAGCCGGCGGGCAATTTCACTTTCCGCCTGCCACATCTGGGGCAGGAAAACGCCCTCGGCATCCTCCACCACATGGCTGCGCAGCTTGCGGCTGAGCAGCAGGGAGGTCAGGTGCGTTTCCAGCAGCTCGGACTGTACGCGAAGCAGGCGTGCCGCCGTTTGCAGCAGCTCTCCGGTGGGCAAATAGGTATGCCCCGCGGAGGAAGCCGCCTCCTGCAGCGCATAGATCAGCCCGGCGCTGAGACGCTCCGGGCTGTCCGGAGCGATGCCCATAGACAGCGCGATGCGGTCCGCCGTCAAAAAGCCCACGCCCTCGATATCCTCCACCATGCAGTAGGGATTGGCGCGGATCTTATCCTGGGCGGCGTTGCCGTACACCTTGCTGATTTTCACCGCCAGGCTGGGCGAAACACCATAGGACTGCAAAAACACCATGACCTGCCGGGTGGAATACTGCTCCTGAAAGCTTTGGGCAATCTGTGCGGCGCGCTTTTTTCCAATGCCCGCGATATCGGTCAGGCGCTCGGGATGCTCGCCAATGACGGTCAGCGCATCCTTGCCAAACTCCTGTATAATGAGCCGGGCGGTGGCGGCGCCAATCCCCTTGATCAATCCGCTGCTCAGGTAGCGCTCAATGCCCAGCAGCGTAGAGGGCGTCAGTATTTCACACTGGCTGGCCTTGAACTGCTTCCCGTACTGGGGATGGGTCACCCAGCTGCCCTGGAACACCGCCTGTTCCCCGGCGGCCACCTCAGGCATGACGCCCACCACGGTGACATTTTCCCGGCCGGCCCGGCAGGTGAGCACGGTATAGCCGTTCTCTTCATTGCGAAACATGGTTTCGCCAATGGTTGCGCGAAGCTCTTCCATGAAAATCCTCTGCTTTGGCCGGTCACATGGGCAGGATGCTCACATTGACGCCGTTGACCTCCACGCCTTCATCGGCGCGGATCAGGATATACTTGCTGCCGTTGATCACCCGGGTTTCCACCAGATCGCTGTGGTCGGGCGCCACCTTGATGACCACGTTGGGCGTGCGCACCTCAAACTGCCGGGTATCCACCACATTGACGGCGCTCATATCCATGCCGCCGCCAAACTGCTCCCGGTAGCGCTGCTCGAAGGCGGTGACCTTTTCCTCGGGCACGCCGCACACCTCCAGCGCCTGGCGGATCTGGGGCGCGGATACCTTGAGCGGCGGGGCCTCCCGGTCATGCTTCTGCTCGGCAATCTGCCCGCACAGCTGCTCATGCACGCTCTGCACCACTTCCAGGCTGCATTCCTCGGCCAGGGTATCCTGCAAAATCTCCTTAAAGGCTTCCTTCTGCTCAGCGGCAGGCATGGGCGGCGCGGCCCCGAACACGCTGTTCACAAAGCCCTCGTGGCTCTGGGCGGTATCCTTGGTATAGCACAGGGCGTTATAAATATTGGCCGCCCGTTCCTCAAAGGCCGGGAACATAAAGCCCAGCTCGGGCGCGCCCACAATCCAGTTGGGCTCCTCGGGATGGAACAAATTATCCCCCGCGCTGTAGGCCAGGCCGGGCTTGCTGAGCTTGACCGGACATACGGCGCACAGGATATAGCGGAACATTTCACTGCTCATGTCCTCGCTGCGCTCGCCGTTGCTGTTGCGGAAGGGGATATCGTAGGCGTCATGGGCCAGCAGGATCAGGCAGGCTTCCTCGGGCTGCAGGCCGTCGATGACCCGCTGGAAAAACACCTGGGCCATGTCGTCGTCCTCCAGGGCACCGTCCTTGAGCGCCGTGAGCAATTTGTGTTCATCGCTGGCGCCCACGGCCTCGTTGGCAAAGGCGATATCCACCAGGTTCTTGTCCGGCACGCCCGAAAGTACCTTTTTAAATAGCGAAAGGTATTTTTCACATTCCTCCGGCGGCAGGGATACCGGCGGCAGGCGGAAAAGGGAAATTATCTCCTTTTTGCTGCTCACATAGCAGCCGCGAATGCAGGTCAGGTTGTTGTTGTCCGGCGTCAGGCGGCGCCGGATCTCATTAATATCTCTGCTGTTCATTTTTCCTGTCCGTTTCTGAAAATTGGCGGATCATCCCGCCGGACCATTGTATCATAAATCAGCCGGAAAAAACAGATCCAATCCGCAGATACCGCCGCGACGCGGAAAATTGCTCCTTGCAGCAAATTGACCATAAAACCCATTCCCTTTGCGCTGTACAGCGGGTATAATAGGCAGGCTGGCGGGAAAGGAGGGATGCCCATGGTGTTTGCCGGGCTGCAAAAGCTGACGCTGCTGGACTACCCGGGGCATACGGCCTGCACGGTTTTTACCCAGGGCTGCGATTTTCGCTGCCCCTTCTGCCATAACGCCTCCCTGCTGGAAACCGGCGCAGCGCCGGAGACTGCCATTGAAGAGGAAGAAATCCTTTCCTTTTTAAAAAAGCGCAGGGGAACGCTGGACGGCGTGGCCATCACAGGCGGCGAGCCGCTGCTGCATCCGTCGCTCAGGGCGTTCATCCTGCGTGTGCGGGAAATGGGCTTTCAGGTGAAGCTGGATACCAACGGCAACCATCCGGATCCTTTGCGCAGCCTTATGGAAGACCGGCTGGTGGACATGGTCGCTATGGACATCAAGAACTGCCCGGAGCATTACGCCCGCACCGTGGGTCTGCCCAGGCTGGACCTGTCCCCCATCCGGGAAAGCGTAAGCCTGCTGAAGGAAGGCCGCGTACCCTATGAATTCCGCACCACCGTTACGGCCCAGCTGCACAGCGAAGAAGACATGCGCGGCATCGGCGCGTGGCTGCGGGGCGATTCCCCTTATTTTTTGCAGATGTATGTGGACAGCGGCAGCGTGCTCCGCTCCGGCCTGACCGCCCCAACGCCCGAAAAAATGCGGGAATACCGGCAGATCCTGCTGGCCGACCTGCCCCGGGCCCAGATCCGCGGGCTGGATTAAAATCGATAATGGAATCCTGGATACACAACATATTGTGTGTTCAGGATATTTTTTATTCAATATATTGACATAGGCCCCCACATATGATATGATGATTTCGTCTCAAAATTATGCGCCATGACAGGCGCGTTTATGTAAGGGAGAAAGCCATGTATAAGGTTATGAAACGCGATGGCACTGTCGCTGACTTTGACATCGCCAAGATCAGCCGCGCCATTGAAAAGTCCTTTAAGGCCGTAAATGTTAACTATCATCCCACCGTGATCGACCTGCTGGCCCTGAAGGTCACCAGCGATTTTGCCGCCAAGATCAAGGACGATTTGATCAGCGTGGAGGATATCCAGGACAGTGCCGAGCGCGTGCTGAGCCAGGCGGGCTACTCCGATGTAGCCAAAGCCTATATCCTGTACCGCAAGCAGCGTGAAAAGGTACGCAACGTCAAGGCCGCCATGCTCAACTACAAGGACCTGGTGGACAGTTATCTGGATTCCAGCGACTGGCGCGTGAAGGAAAACAGCACGGTCACCTATTCGGTGGGCGGCCTGATTCTGAGCAACAGCGGCGCCATTACCGCCAATTACTGGCTCTCCGAAATTTACGATCCCGAAATCGCAGAGGCCCACAGCAGCGCGGCGCTCCACCTGCACGACCTGTCTATGCTCACCGGCTACTGCGCAGGCTGGAGCCTGAAGCAGCTGATCCAGGAGGGCCTGGGCGGCGTGGGCGGCAAGATCACCAGCAAGCCCGCCAAGCACCTGAGCAGCCTGTGCAACCAAATGGTCAACTTCCTGGGCATCATGCAGAACGAATGGGCGGGCGCCCAGGCTTTTTCCAGCTTTGATACCTATCTGGCGCCCTTTGTAAAGGTGGACAACCTTTCCTATTATGAGGTCAAAAAGTGCATTGAATCCTTCATTTTCGGCGTCAATACCCCCAGCCGCTGGGGCACCCAGGCGCCCTTCAGCAACATCACGCTGGACTGGACGGTGCCCAATGACCTGAAGAATCTGCCCGCCATCGTGGGCGGCAAGGAAATGGACTTCACCTACGGCGACTGCAAAGCCGACATGGATATGGTCAACAAAGCCTTCATTGAAATCATGATCGAAGGCGACGCCAACGGCCGCGGCTTCCAGTACCCCATTCCCACCTACTCCATCACCAAGGATTTTGACTGGTCGGAAACCGAAAACAACCGCCTGCTGTTTGAGATGACCGCCAAGTATGGCACGCCTTATTTCAGCAACTACATTAACAGCGACATGGAGCCCAACGACGTGCGCAGCATGTGCTGCCGCCTGCGGCTGGACCTGCGGGAGCTGCGCAAAAAGAGCGGCGGCTTCTTTGGCAGCGGTGAAAGCACGGGCTCCGTGGGCGTGGTAACCATCAACCTGCCCCGCCTGGGCTACCTGGCCGCCGATGAGAAGGACTTCTACGCCCGCCTGGACCACATGATGGATATCGCCGCCCGCAGCCTCAAAATCAAGCGCACCGTCATCACCAAGCTGATGAACGAGGGCCTGTATCCCTATACCCGCCGTTATCTGGGTACCTTTGACAATCACTTCAGCACCATCGGCCTGGTGGGCATGAACGAAACCTGCCTGAACGCCAAATGGCTGCAAAAGGATCTGACCTATCCCGAATCCCAGCGCTTTGCCCGGGACGTGCTCAACCACATGCGCGAACGCCTGAGCGATTACCAGGAGCAGTATGGCGACCTGTACAACCTGGAAGCCACGCCCGCCGAAAGCACCAGCTATCGCCTGGCCAAGCATGATGTGGAAATGTATCCCCACATCCTGACCGCCAACATGAACGGCACGCCCTATTACACCAACTCCAGCCATCTGCCCGTGGGTTATACGGAGGATATCTTCAGCGCCCTGGACGTGCAGGACGAATTGCAGACGCTGTATACCAGCGGCACGGTGTTCCACGCCTTCCTGGGCGAAAAGCTGCCTGACTGGCGCGCCGCCGCCGCCCTGGTGCGCAAAATTGCCGAAAACTACCGCCTGCCCTATTACACCATGAGCCCCACCTATTCGGTATGCAAAAATCACGGCTATATCACCGGCGAGCACTATACCTGCCCCCACTGCAGCGGCAATACCGAAGTGTACAGCCGCATCACCGGCTATTACCGCCCGGTACAGAACTGGAACGCAGGCAAGAGCCAGGAATTCAAGGATCGCAAGGTGTATAACATCGGCAACAGCCGCCTGACCCACCAGGGCCCCCTGCAGGAAGGCTGCGTGAGCTGTGTGCCCACCCGCATCGATACCGACGTGCAGGAAAAATACCTGCTGTTCACCACCAAAACCTGCCCCAACTGCCGCATGGCCAAGATCATGCTGGACAAGGCCGGCGTGCCCTATGAGAACATCGACGCCAATGAAAACGCTGAATTGACCAAGGAAATGGGCGTGATGAGCGCGCCCACCCTGGCCGTGATGCGGGGCAGCGATGTGCGCCTGATCCAGAACGCCAGCAACATCAAGGCGTTTACCGAGGAATATGTGCAGGTGAAAGCGTAAGGAACGATGGGGGCCTCTTCGGCCCCCATATCTCTGAATCGGGAATTTCCATCCTTGGGGCCGCGCCCGCGATGAAGCAGGCAAAAAAGGCTTGCTTCCGCGATTTTGGCTGGTGGCTCCATGTCCGTTCCCGGACAAAGAAAACGCGTACCCTTGCCAGATAGGAGAATGAAACAATATGACCGACATCCTCATCATCGGCGGCGGCATTGCGGGCCTTACCGCGGCGCTCTACGCCCTGCGGGCCGGCAAAAGCGTGC
>JAFUGB010000197.1 GCA_017469605.1 Clostridia bacterium | reverse complement strand
TTTTCTTGTGCGCTTAACAGCGCACGGCCAGAAAATTTGAGCGGAATGAAAAATTCCTCCCGGTCGGCAAGCGGACCTCCGGAATTTTTCTCCTCGCGACGTGCATGCCGTCGCTGCGAATTGCATTTCCGTGTTCCAATCTTGCAGACATTTACCAGCTTTATTTTAAAATGACACTTTATAGATAGTCTGAGCCAGCCCATCGGCTGGCTTTTTGCCGCGCCTGCCTTTATATTGTTATTTTCGATTTTTATGGTATAATATGCAAAAAGACGAAAGGATGTACACCGTATGGAGATGATGGATTTTCGGGAAATGCCCTATGCCCGCCCTGATATCGACGCCCTGGCCGCCTGCTACCGCGCGGCCATTGAAGCGCTGAACGCCTCCGACGCTTATGCCGACGCCAAAGCCGCCTTTTTTGCCCTGCAGGAACAGGAAAAGCAGGCAGCCACCATGTTTTCGCTGTGCTCGGTGCGCAATACCATTGACACCGCCGACGCTTATTATGACGGCGAAATGAAATGGCATCGGGAGCAGAACGCCGCGCTGATCCCCCTGCGCAAGCAATATCAGCAGGCCATGGCCGCCTGCCCCTTCCGGGCTGATTTTGAAAACGAATTTGGCCCGCAGATGCTGCGCCTGATCGACGCCGCCCTGAAGACCACTGACGAAAAGATCATGAACGACATCATCCGGGAGGGCGAGCTTCGGCAGCAGTATCAGAAGGACAGCGCCATGGCCGTCACCGATTTCCGGGGCGAAAAGTGTAATTTCTACGGCCTGCTCAAGCACATGGAGAGCGCCGACCGCCAGGAGCGGCGGGAAGCCTTCCGGGCATGGGCCAGCCTCTACGCGCAGATCAGTCCCCGCCTGGACGCCCAATATGACGAGCTGGTGCACCTGCGGGACGGCATGGCCAAAAAGCTGGGCTTTCAGTGCTACACCGATCTGGCCTACCTGGATCGCCGCCGTTTTGACTATACCCAGGAGGACGCGGCCCGCTTCCGCGCCCAGATCAAGGCCGTGATTACGCCCGCCGTGGCCGAGATCCGTGAAAAGCAGCGCCGGCGCCTGGGCGTTGATACGCTGCGCTATTATGATGAAGCGCTGATCTTCCCCGAGGGCAACGCCGACCCCATCGGCACCATGGATGAGCTGGTGTCCAAGGCCCAGCGCATGTATCGGGAAATGAGTCCCGAGACCGGCGAGTTTTTTGATTTTATGGTCAAGTATCACCTGTTTGACCTGGAAACCCGGCCCGGCAAGCGCATGGGCGGCTATATGACCCGCTTCCCCGCCTATCAGGCGCCCTTCATTTTCAGCAACTTCAACGGCACCAGCGCCGATGTGGACGTGCTGACCCATGAGGCCGGCCACGCCTTCCAGGGCTATCTGGCCATGCGCTCGATCCCGGTGAGCAGCCTATCCGGTTCCACATCGGAGATCAATGAGATCCACTCCATGACCATGGAGCACTTTGCCTATCCCTGGATGGAAAGCTTCTTTGGCGAAAACAGCGAAAAATACCTCACCGCCCATCTCATCGGCGCGCTGTCCGTCATTCCGTACATGGCCTGCGTGGACGAATTCCAGCACCGCATGTATGAAACGCCGGATCTGACCGCCAAGCAGCGCCGCCAGGTATGGCGCGGCATTGAAAAGGAATACATGCCCTGGCGGGATTACGACGGCGAGGAATTCCTGGAGGAGGGCGGCTTCTGGATGCAGAAGCAGCATATTTTCCTATATCCCTTCTATTATATTGATTATGCGCTGGCCCAGATGTGCGCCTTCCAGTATTACGGCCGCATGAAGGAGAACAGGGCCCAGGCCTGGCAGGATTACCTGCGGCTGTGCCGCGCCGGCGGTACAAAGGGGTACTTTGAGCTGCTCCAGGTGGGCGGCCTGCTGAACCCCTTCCATGACGGCACGGTGGAAAAGAGCGTGGGCCATGTGATTGAGGAGCTGCGCCGGCGGTACTGAGCGGCATTCATCGTTTACAGAATAAAACATTGTATCCGGCTGCAGAATGTGCTATAATACATCCGAAATTCGACCGAAAAGAGGTGCGGGTATGCGAAAAAAGAAGGTTCTGCTCAGCGTAACGGGCATCGTACAGGATGCCGGCATGGAAGACTGCGCGGACGAAATGCGTCTGGTGACCACCGGAGAACTGAGCGGCGAGCCTGAGCAGGGCGCCTGGAAGCTTCGCTATACAGAAACCCAGCCCGATACCTCTGAAACCGACCGGGTGACCTTTACCATGAAGGACGGCGTGGTCACCATGCTCCGGGAAGGCGAATTCAACACCAGCATGATTTTTTCCCAGGGAAACCGCTACGAGGGCAGCTATAATACCCCCTACGGCGCGCTGGAAATGGGGGTATTTCCCACCCACGTGCGCTACAACGTAAACGACGCCAAGGGTGAAGTGGTACTGAAATACCAGCTGGATATCCAAGGGCAATACGCTTCCATGCGCGAAATGCGCATCCGCTTTGCCCCCAGTCACCGCGCATGAGCGCCCTGGATCCATTCCGCAATGAACTGCGCGCCTTGCTTGGCCCCGATGTGCTTTTGCGCCGGGACCGGGCAATGCGCGCGCTTTTTGTATGCGACGCGCCCCGGCGGCCGGCCGCTCCCGCCGCCTCCCCGGAAAAGCTGCGCGATGCCGGTTACCTGGTGACCGACGAAGGCACGCTCTGGCGCATTGACCTGTCCCCCAGCCGCCGGCAGCGGCTGATCGCCGGCTTGAATCCCGGGCCGCCGCCCCTTTCCCCCTTCCTCAGGAGCCTGTGCCGCAGTCTGCGCGCCCAGGGCGACATCGCGCCGGAATATCAGCCCTGGCCGCCCATCCGCGCCGCGCTTTTGCGGCTGGACGCCGGTGAAACCGAAAGGCTGGCCTCTGAATTGGCCGCCGATATCGCCATTCGAAAGCGCACCCATGCCCCGCTGCCCCTGGCGGCGGCGTACTTAATAGAAGAAGCGCAAACAAAAGGAGGGCCTCCATGCTCATCTATCACCATGCCCACAGCGAATTTTTGATCGAGACTGCCCAGGGCTTCCGCATCCTGACCGACCCCTTTGACGCCCACGTGGGCTATCCCATGCGCGATGTTCCATGCGACGCCGTCACCGTCAGCCATGGCCACGGCGACCACAGCTATATCGACAAGGCCAAGTGCGCCCAGGTGATTGCCGACCGCGCGGGCAAAATCACGCTGGCTACCGGCATCACGGCCACCGGTATTCCCTGCTTCCATGACGATCAGCAGGGGGCGCTGCGGGGAAACAACCTGATTTTCATCATCGAGGTGGACGGCCTGCGCCTGGCGCATTTCGGTGACCTGGGCGCCTGGGACGAGGATCTGGCCCGGCAATTGGCGCATATTGATATCGCGCTGGTGCCTGTGGGCGGTTATTATACCATGGACGCCGCCGCTGCCGCCGCGCTGATGAAGCGCATCCAGCCCCGAATGGTCATTCCCATGCACTATAAAACGGACGCCAACCGGGATTGGCCCATTGCCCCGCTGGATGAATGCCTGAAAGCCTTTGGGCTTTCGGATATTCCGCGCATGCCGCTGCTGCGGGTCACCAAAGAGGACCTGAGCGAGCAGCCGCGAATGGTCATATTGGAGGAAAGCGTATAATCCCCCGTCCCCTGATAAAGCAAGCACTGATACTGATCCCAAATTAAAACTGTACAAACAGAAATTGGTGGGGGAACGATAAGGGCCTGCGCGGCCCTTATGATCCTGCGGCAAGGGATCCCTTGCATCCCGCCGGGCGAACCGGCTTAAAAGAAATAACTAACAATTTGCGCCTGTAACTTGAATGTAGCAAAGAGAGCTTCCGGGCAGGAAAAAACCCGTTGGCCAGCCGAAAAATAAGTTTACTTATTTTCCGGTCTGTCCAGCGGGTTTTCGCTGTGTGCTTTGCGCACACCAAGCGGGCCTTTGTGTTTTAAGGGGCAGCGCCCCTTATCGTATTCCCCAAATCCGTAAACGTCAGCGCGCTCAGTCCACCACCCGGATGGCGGTGATCACCGGCTGATCCTCGGGCAGCACGGTGCCGTTGCTGTCCTGTACCGGCGTATCGGCGCAGATGGCGTCCACGATTTCCATCCCCTCGGTCACCTTGCCGAAGGCGGCGTAATTGCCGTCCAGCCAAGCGGCGTCGTCATGCATGATAAAAAACTGGCTGCTGGCGCTGTCAGGCAGGCTGGAGCGGGCCATCGACAGCACGCCGCGAGTATGCAGCAGGGGATTGTCCACGCCGTTGGCGCTGAACTCGCCCTTGATGGTTTCACTGGAGCCGCCGGTGCCGTTGCCCAGCGGATCGCCACCCTGGATCATGAAGCCCGAAATGATGCGGTGGAAGGTCAAGCCGTCATAGAAGCCCTCCCCCGCCAGCTTGACAAAATTATCCACGGTAATGGGCGCAAGATTGCCGTACAGCTCGGCCTTGATGGTGCCGTAATCCCGCACCTCGATTTCAATATGCCGGGTAGGCGTCATAGCCGCAGCCGTGCCCGCTTCAGTTTTTTTGGGGCCGAAAAGAGCAATCGCGCCCACGACCAGCGCGATGACCGCCGCCGCAATGGCAATCATCAGTCCCCAGGGCGTTTTCTTTACCGGCTTCTTCGCGTAGGGATTGGGATTTTTTTGGGTTTTCTTGCTCATGAGTTCCTCCTTGACAACATATAAACGAAATGCGTATAATATTTTATTAGCGTTATCGCCATTTCTTATTGTACGCAAGTCATGGCGCAAAAGCAAGAGGAGGCCCGCAAAAATGCGTCATATTTTTATCGTCAATCCCCATTCCGGCCCCCAGGACGCCGCCCCGGCAATCCAGGCAGCCGTCAGCGGCATTCCGGACTGCGAGGTATATGTGACCGGCGCCCCGCGGGACGCCACCCGCTATATCCGCAGCCTGTGTCAGGGCACGGTGGAAGAGCTGCGCATTTACGCCTGCGGCGGCGACGGGACGCTGAACGAGACCGTCAACGGCGCGGCAGGGTTTGCCCATGCCGCCGTAGGCTGCTATCCCGTGGGCAGCGGCAACGATTTTGTCAAATATTTCGGCGGCAAGCGCGCTTTTCTGGATATCCAGGCCCAGCTGGCCGCTCCGGCCGTGCCCATTGACCTGATCCGCGTCAATGACCGCTACGCCATCAACATCGTCAACATCGGCTTTGAAGCCATGGCCGCCGCGCGCATGGTCAATTTTCGCCGGTTCCCGCTGTTTCATGGGCCCCGCTCCTATTACCCCGCCGTAGCGGCCACGCTAATGGACGGCATGAAGCATTCCTTTCGGCTGGTGGCCGACGGTGAAACGCTGAGCGACGGCAAGATCCTGCTGTGCACCTTTGCCAACGGCGAGTATGTGGGCGGCAGCTTCCGCTGCGCGCCGCGGGCTTATGTGGACGACGGCCTGATGGACATCTGCATGGTACGCCCGCTTTCCCGGCTGAAATTTGCCAAAATGATCGGCCTGTACCAGCGCGGCGAGCACCTGGACAGCCCGATGATGCAGGAATACATCACTTATCGCCGGGCACAGCGGGTGGAGATCGCATCGCCCAGGGAGACCATGATTTGTCTGGACGGCGAAATAGAAAAGGGAAGCAGGTTTACGGTGGAAACCGTGCCCGGCGCGCTGCGGTTTATCCTGCCGGAAGCCGCCTTCCGCACCGGCAGGGTCAGTAATATAGCCCGGGAAAAAGCCGTATGACGGAAAAACGCGTAACCTGCGCCGTGATCCTGCGGGATGAAAAGGCGCTGCTGGCCCGCCGGGCCCCTGGACAGAAAAACGCCGGGCTATGGGAGTTCCCCGGCGGCAAGGTCGATCCCGGAGAAAGCGACGAAGCCTGCCTGGCCCGGGAGATATGGGAAGAATTTGGCGTAAAGGGAACGGTGGGCGCGCACATCTGCGACAGCGGCTATACTTACGGCGCACTGGACATGCGCATCCTGCTTTGCGCCTATCTGTTCAGCCCGGAAAGCCTGGCCTTTGAACAGCGCGTACATGACGATATCCGTTTTTTCAGCGCTGACGAAATGGAAGCCCTGCCCCTCTCCCCCGCCGATCTCCCCATTGCGGCCCGGGTGGCCGAACTGCTTTCGTATAGGAGGACCGTATGAGAATCGTCGTCAAAGTGGGCACCTCCACCCTGACCCACAGCACAGGGCGGCTCAACATCCGCCGGGTGGAGGAATTATGCAAGGTGCTCAGCGATATCAAAAATGCCGGGCACGAAATTGTGCTGGTCTCCTCGGGCGCCATTGGCATGGGCGTGGGCAAGCTGAAGCTTCGGGAACGGCCCCAGGATATGCCCTCCAAGCAGGCCGCCGCCGCTGTGGGGCAGTGCGAGCTCATGTACGTATATGACAAGCTGTTTTCGGAATACAATCATACCGCCGCCCAAATCCTGCTCACCGGCGAGGACATGCGGGACGAGGCGCGGCACCGGAACTTTGCCAATACCATGCTGCGGCTGCTCCACTGGGGCGCCATCCCGGTAATCAACGAAAACGACACCGTGGCCACCGACGAAATTGCCGTGGGCGACAATGACACTCTCAGCGCCCTGGTGGCCGTCAGCGTGAAGGCCGACCTGCTGGTCCTTTTGTCCGATATCAACGGGCTGTATACCGCCGATCCCCACACGCATAAAGACGCCCTGCTGATCGATGAGGTGCGGGAACTGACGCCCGAGCTGCTTTCCGCCGCGGGCGGCAGCGGTTCCGCCCTGGGTACCGGCGGCATGGCCACCAAGCTTTCCGCCGCCCGGCTGTGCATGGAAGCGGGAACCGACATGATGATTTTAAACGGCGCCCAGCCAGCCATCCTCTATGGGGTGATGGACGGGGCCAAAATAGGAACACGGTTTATCGGGAGGTGCTAAGGATGCGTTCCACACAGGAGATTCTGCGCCAAACCAAGGCCGCCGCGCCGCGGCTGGCCGCTGCCGGCCCGGAGCAAAAAAACGCCATGCTGCGGGCCATCGCCGCCCATCTGTTGGACGAAAAAGCCGATATTTTGGCCGCCAACCGCGCCGATGTGGAGACCGCCCGGGAGACACTGGGCCCGGTCATGGTGGACCGGCTGGCGCTGACCGAGGCGCGCATCCGCGCCATGGCCCAGGGGGTACTGGACGTGGCCGGGCTGCCCGATCCCGTGGGACGGGTGCTCCGCCGGGAGCAGCGGCCCAACGGCCTGGTCATTGAGCGGATTTCGGTGCCCATGGGCGTGATTGCCATGATCTATGAAAGCCGGCCCAATGTGACCTCCGACGCGGCGGCGCTGGCCCTCAAGGCCGGCAGCGCCGTGGTGCTGCGGGGGGGCAAGGAAGCCTGGCAGTCCAACGCCGCCATCACGGCGGCCATTCATCACGGGCTGGAAGAAGCCGGCTTTCCCGCCGCGCTGGTGGGGTTCATTGAGGATCGCTCCCGCCAGAGCGCCCGGGAGCTGATGGCCGCCGAGGGGCTGGTGGATCTGCTGATCCCCCGGGGCAGCGCGGGCCTGATCCGCAGCTGCGTGGAAAACGCCAAGGTGCCCTGCATACAGACCGGCACTGGCATCTGCCATATTTATGCCGACGCTTCGGCCGATGTGGACACGGCGCTTCGCGTCATTGAAAACGCAAAAACCAGCCGCCCCTCGGTATGCAACGCCGCCGAGGTGCTGCTGGTGCATCAGGAGATCGCCCCGGCGCTGCTGCCTGCGCTGCATAGGCGGCTGACCGAAGAGCGCCGCGTCCGGGGCTTGCCCCCGGTGGAGCTCCGGCTGGATCCGCGCGCCGCGGCGCTGATTCCCGGCACGCCCGCGGGCGAAAATGATTTTGACACCGAATTTCTGGATTATATTCTTGCGGTGGCCGTGGTGGACAGCCTGGATGCCGCCATCGCCCACATCGCCCGGCACTCCACCGGCCACAGCGAATCCATCCTGACCCGGGATGAAGCCGCTGCCGCGGCTTTTGTCCGGCGCGTGGACAGCGCCGCCGTATATGTCAACGCCTCCACCCGCTTCACCGACGGCGGCGAATTCGGTCTGGGCTGCGAAATGGGCATTTCCACCCAAAAACTCCACGCCCGGGGCCCCATGGGACTGGAAGAGCTGACCACCTATAAATATGTGGTGCGCGGGAATGGACAGATCAGGTAATCAGCTCATTTCCGGCCTGCCCGCCGCCGCTTTTCCCGCGGAGTGCTTTTGATCCGTATCCGCTTTTACGCTTCCGGCTTGTTCAGCTCATCCCGAAGGTAACCTGCCAGAATATCCACGATCCGGGCGTTCTTGCCGCCCCGGGTGACGATGACGTCGGCGTCATGCACATAGTTGCGGATATACTTCTGATACATGGGTTTGACCGTGGTCAGGTATTGCTCGGTGATGTTTTCGATCTGGCGGCCGCGCTCCAGGATATCGCGGTTGATGCGGCGCAGCAGGCAGATATCGGGCTCCACGTTGATATAAAGCTTCAGGAACATCAGATCGGTGAGCCGCTCATCAAAAAAGGCGTGGATGCCCTCCAGGATCAGCACATCGGCCGGGCGGATGATCTCATGGCTTTCGGCCCGGCGATGCTCCGAAAAATCATAGGCTTTTCGGGCGACCTCCTGGCCGGCCATCAGCAGCCGCACGTCGTTGTACAGCAGATCGTGATCAAAAATATAGGGCTCGTCATAGTTGAGCCTGGTTCGCTCCTCGAAGGTCAGATTGGGGTGATCCAGATAATACGCGTCCTGATTGATCAGCGCGCTGCTGGCGCCGATGGCGCTGCACAGTTCATTGGCCAGCGTTGTTTTTCCCGAGCCGCTGGCGCCGCAAATTCCGATAAATACCATGGTACTATGCACCTCCCATTGTCCTTAGCATACCCCAAAACGACAGAAGCTGTCAACATCCGGCATCACACGGCGCCTGAAAAGCCGCTGGAATGATGCCGTCAAATGAAAGAGGAAGGCTTATGAAACTGTTTATTGCGTCCGATATACACGGTTCTGCTTTTTACTGCCGACAAATGCTGGAAGCCTATGACCGGGAGCGCGCCGACCGCATGCTGCTGCTGGGCGACATCCTGTACCACGGTCCCCGCAACGACCTGCCCCGGGATTACGCGCCCAAGGAGGTCATCGCCCTGCTCAACGCCCGCAAAAATGATATTTTATGTGTGCGCGGCAACTGCGATACCGAGGTGGACCAGATGGTGCTGGAATTTCCCATCCTGGCCGATTATGCCTATATTGTCCAGGACGGCCACGCCATCTTTGCCACCCACGGCCATGCGTTCAACACCGCCCACCTGCCGCCCCTGCGCCTGGGCGACATCCTGCTGCACGGCCATACCCACATCCCGGCCTGGGAAGACCACGAAGGCTTCCGGTATCTCAACCCGGGCTCGGTTTCCATCCCCAAGGCCGGATCCCGCCACAGCTATTTGCTGCTGGAAAACGGCAGGTTTCTGTGGAAAACGCTGGCCGGGGAAGCGTATCACGAATTAACGGTCTAAAAATGCCGCGCGAGAGGATTCTTCCGGGTCATTCCGGAAGGATCTTTTTGTTTTGGCTTGACTTGGGATAGTCAGCGGCATATAATTAGTTATGCCTAACGTGCGCGAAAAGCAACGTAACGAAGAGGTGCACAAATGTCCAGAAAAGCGTCGCAGTTTCAGAAAAAAGTCATGTCCATGGGCTATCGGGGCAAGGAGATTTTCAAGCCCCTGAACACCGGCCGCATTGATGATCGCGTGGCCTGCGTAAGGGAATGGATCGCCAATATTTTTTTCTATACCAAAAACGGCGTCACCATCATGATCGACGCCGGATATAATTACGACCGGCTCAAGGAAAAGATGGGCTGGCTGGATATCGATCCCGCCGCCATCCGGCACATCCTGATTACCCACCAGGATACCGACCACGTGGGCGCGGTGGAGGAAGACAGCGACGGCCTGTTCCGCAGGGCCACGCTGTACCTGAGTGAAACCGAAAACCGCTACCTGACCGGCGAGGCGCGGCGCCGGGTCGTCTTTGGGCTGTATAAATTGCCTATGGTAAAAACAAGCAACCGCCGCGTGCTGCTGAAGGATGGCCAGGTATTCACCATCAGCGATATTAAAATAGAAGCCCTGCAGGTGCCGGGGCACACCTGGGGCCACCTGGTATACCTGATCGACGACAGTTATCTTTTTACCGGGGACACGCTGTGGTTTGGCGCCGACGGCGGCTACAGCTTTATCAACAGCCTGGCGGAGGACAACAAGCTGGCCATGCGTTCCCTGGAAACGCTGGAAAATACGCTGCGCTCCCGGGGTCTTTCCCCCAAGATCATCACCGGCCATACCGGCTGGACCGACAGCCTGGATTTTGCCTTCCGGCACCGGGATCAGGTATGCAATTCCCTGCACAGGCAAAAGCCCCATGATCCCACAGCCCCCTATGACGGCTACGTGGAGGACGGCGATACCGAAGATAACGCCCGCCATGTCCGGCTGGAAAAAGCGAAGGATTGGAGCAAATAAGCGGTCCTGACATTTCCCCCCCCCGCGCTGTCTGAACGCGGCCCCTCCGCGCGTCCTTCATCCGAAGGGCGCTTTTTTTGCAAGTCCCACAGCAGTGCCTGGCAAAAAAACCATATATGAACATCGATTCATATTGCAATATTAAACCATTTAAAGTATAATATATACCGTTCGCATTGGGATAAAATCTTCTTGCTTGCAGCTGTTGGGAAAACACACTTTTATAGCAGTGCAAGTCCCCCGGCTTTTTCTTTGTGCCGGGAGGGATGCGGCAGGAAGGGAAACGCAGTGCCCACGCGCCTTGGAGGAATCGGCATGTTTACCTACTGTGTTTTTTGCCAAACAGCCAAATGCGATTATGTCGCAAAAACGGCTGAACAGCAAT
>JAFUGB010000196.1 GCA_017469605.1 Clostridia bacterium | reverse complement strand
TTTTCAGCGTGGGATTGAGGAACAGGTACAGGGCTACCAGCAGGCAAACCAGGGAAAGTGGGCGGGAGATGAAGCCAATGGGGCTGCCATTGCCGATGATTAGCTGCTTGCGCAGGTTGTTCTCCGCCAACTGGCCCAGAATCAAGCCCAGGATCATGGCAGAATTGGAAAACTTAAATCGATCGAAGAAATAGCCAATGACGCTGAATACCAGCATGGCCACGATATCGTAATAGCTGTTATGCAGTGCGAAAGCTCCAACCACACCCAGCAGGATGACCAGCGTTTGCAGGAAAGGCTGGGGTAACTTTAGGATGTGTGCAAACTGCCGGGTCACCATGCGGCCCACCAGGAACAGTAACAGGGAAGCCAGCACGATACCCAGGAAGATGCAGTAGAGCATAGTGGGCTGGTCTTTCAGCAGCAAGGGACCGGTGCGCACGCCGTGCAGAGTGAACGCTGCCATGATAATGGAAGCGGTAGGACTGCCGGGAATGCCAAGAATCATGGTGGGCACCATGGAGCCGCCGATAGCCGCGTTATTGGAGGTTTCGGGGGCCAGCACGCCCTCGTCGCATCCCTTGCCGAAGTCGTCCGGATTTTTGCTTGCGCGCACGGCCTGGCCGTAGGCGATCAGCGCGGCGATGGAGCCGCCTGCAGCAGGCACGATGCCGATCACCGTACCAATGATGGCCGACCGGGTAATGGTTTTCCAGTATTTCAGCACTTCCTTGAATTTAACGGCAGCAAAGCTAATCTTTTCTGAAATGATTTCTCCACCAGATGTTTTCTTTTCTGCTTTTGCCTGAACGGTTTTATAAACCTCCGCCACGGCAAAGGCGCCAATCATGACCGGGATATAGTTGATGCCGTTCATCAGGAAAGGCTGACGGAAGGCAAAGCGGGTAACGCCGCTGATGGAATCGATGCCGATGGTGGAAATGATCACGCCCAACAGCGCTGAAAACAGTGCCTTCATTTGATTTTTGGAACCGATGCTGGTAATGCAGCTAAGGCCAATCAGCGACAGGGCAAAGTATTCGGCGCTCTGGAATTTCAGCGCCACCTGTGCCAGCAGTGGAGCGGCGAATACCATGATGAGGGCGGAAAAGATGCCTCCCATGGAGGAGCCGGTGACGGCCAGGCTCAGGGCGCGGCCCGCCAGGCCCTTTTCACGCATGGGATACCCATCAAAGGTGGTAGCCACGGCTTCAGGCGTACCGGGGGTTTTCATCAGAATAGCTGCGATGGAGCCGCCGCAGGCGGCGCCTACATAGATGGATACCAGCAGCACGATGGAAGCCACAGGCTCCATCTCATAGGTGAAGGGCAATGCCAGGATGATGGCCATGGATGCGCTCAGTCCGGGGAGGGCGCCGCAGATCATGCCAAAGGCGCAGCCGATCACCACCAACATCAGCTGGAACGGGTGTACCACATAAGTAATAGATTCCCAAACCGCACTCATATGTGTCGCTCTCCTCTCTTAATAGATGTTGTAGGTCAGTTCCCGAATGAAGCCTGTGCCGCGGGGCAGGGGCACACCGAACAGCATAGCAAAAACGACGGTGAACAGCACGGTCAGCACTACGGCGAATAGAGCGACTTTCCAGCGGGTTTTGTACCCAAGCAGCCGCGCGTTCCCATAGGCATATAGCAGCGTGCAGATGATGAAACCCAGCTTGTTGACCAGGATCACGTACACCAACAGAGCAGCGGCCACAAGCAGTACCTGTTTGGGAATGTGCAGATCGCCAAACAGCGGCTTTCCCTCTTTTTTACAATTCCGGCTGTACTGCACAGCCATGATAACCAGAAACAGCAGAGCGAGGCCGGCAATGATCAGGGGAACTCCTTTTGCAGTCAACGAATCGCCGGTCACCGTCCTGGTGGACAGCGCTGCCGACTGCACCATGAAGAAAATCAAGAACGCGCCCAGCACCACTTCAAAAAGCAGTTCCATTAGCATCCTCCTTCTTTGTATTAACAGAGGACCCTTGAAGCCCCAAGGGTCCTCTCGGCATGAGCTTTTCTTACTCGTCGATATAACCCAGATTCAAGAATACCTCATGCAGACCGTTATACTCTTCATCCCAGGCAACCGCCCAGTCATCGGCTTCCATGTAGCCAACGCTCAGGTTGGTCATTTGATCTTCTTCCAGCTTCTTATACTCAGGATCCTCATAAGCTTTCTTCAGCGCGTCGATCAGGATATCCTTTACTTCCTGGGGAACGCCCTTCTTGATCACGAAACCGCGCCAGGAACCCTGGGTAAAATCAATGCCCACTTCCTTGCTGGCTACGCAGCCTTCCAGCTCGGGGATATCGGGCATGGTGTCATTCAGAATCACCAATGGGCGAATATCGCCGGACTGCACCAGGGGCAGGAAGTTGATCATCTTATCCTGATAGACATCCAGCTCGCCGCCCAGCACAGCGGCCTTCACTTCGGAACCGGCCGTGTAGGGAACATAGGTCCAATCAAAGCCCGCGGTGTAGGCGAAGCCGCTGGCGATGTAATCGTCCAGGCCTCCGGGGGAGATTCCACCGATCTTCAATTCGCCGGGATGCTCCAGCGCATAGGCTTTCAGATCCTCAAACGTCTGGAAGGGGCTGTTGGCGGCCACGCCGATGAGCTGCATATCGTTCTGGACCTTCAGCAACGGCTCAAACTCAGCACGGAACTTGATATCGCTGGCGTTCATCAGTTCCTTGATCAGCAGGGAGGGGGTGATTTCCATGAAGGTATAACCTTCGGTGTCAGCGCCCCAAGCATATGTCATGCCTT